>JBQGEO010000248.1:0-2842 GCA_052039655.1 Pararcticibacter sp. | reverse complement strand
TACAAAAGAACTGCTCTTTGTTAAAGCAAAGGCGCCCTCTTTAAACAAACTTTTAAATATACTGATCATTTTGGGAGCCATCTACTTCATCGCGGGCATGGTCATCTACCGGCCTTTACTCAACTATAAATTTTTCGAGTTTATCCCGCTGTCGGCAGCATTCTATACAGGAATTCATATCGGGAGAAATGGATATCGTCCGGCACGCTTTTTTGTTCTTGGCTACGGTTTCCTTTTCCTTGGTTTCTCCCTGAAGCTTCTGATACTTTTGAGTGACGGGTCACTCAATATCGGCATCTTAAGTTACTACAGCCTTAGTTTGTGCTTTATAATTGAGATGATCCTGCTCTCTTTTGCAATTGGGGATAAGGTCAGGATCCTTAAACATAAAAAAGATAAAGCTCAGCGAAGGATCATTCTTCAGATGAAAGAGACGGAAAAGCTGAAAGATCGGGTTAATAAAGAACTGGAGACTCAGGTACAACATCGCACGCGGGAAGTTGTCGAGAAATCAGCGATTATTGAATCTCAAAACGAAGATCTCAAAGCCATGAATTTAATGCTCAAAGAGCAGGCAGAAGAGATCTCACGGATGAACGTCCTGCTTGAACAGGACAATATCGAGCTGCAGACAAACATTGAGAAAGTGAGCAGGGCAAGGGTAATGTCGGCGGAAGTTGATTTTACAGAGTTCAGCAGAATATACCCAGATAATGAATCATGCTATAAATTTCTCTCCGAATTGAAATGGGAGAAAGGATACACCTGTTCTAAATGCGGATCTGCAAATTATTTCAATGGCCATACACCATACAGCCGCAGATGCAGTAAATGCAGTTATGAAGAGTCGGTGACCACTAATACCATTTTACATAATACAAGGATTCCGGTCAACAAAGCGTTTTATATGATCTTCCTGCTATATTCTACAAAAGGAAAAATTTCATCACATAAACTTTCGGAGATTCTCGGAATCAGGCAGAGCACTTGCTGGGCCTATAGCAGCCGGATAAAAAAGATCATGGATGAGCGGAAGAAGGAGATAAAAAATGCGGGCGAAAAAGGATGGAGTAAACTTGTGCTCGAATAGGCCCAGCCGGATTTACTTTGAATAACTTCTCCTGACATTAGTAAAGCCCGGTTCATTATCTTTTTCTTCTCTCCGGGCATTAGGTAAAGAACCGTATCAGAATCCTTCATGTTTAGAATACTCAGAAGCCTCTGACCCTTGAATATCAGGAGAAAGGGCGCACTTACCCAAAGGTACCGAAGCGTATCAAACAAAACGCAAATATCTAATAACCAGATATTTAACTTAAATATTTTTCCTAAATCACTTGGAATTATCACTTCAAAGCAGATAACTTTGCTCAACCAGTTATATCGGAAAGACCAGTTAAGTCATCTAATTATTGTTATTATGAAAAAAAGACTATTACTTTTTATTTCTTTCATTCTGTTAGGATGCACAGCATCACTGGCACAGAATATAACCGTCCGGGGGACGGTTAAGGATCACAAAGGAGAATCTCTTCCCGGAGTATCTCTGAAGATTAAGGGATCCACTCAGGGGACCTCAACCGGAGTTAACGGAGACTATACAATGAATGTCCCGGGCAACGGGATTCTTGTTGTCTCCTATGTAGGCTTCAAAACGATGGAGGTCCCTATAAACAACCGTACTACCATCAATTTAACACTTAACGAATCAAACCAGCAATTGGACGAAGTAGTGGTGGTAGGATATGGTACGCAACGGAGAGGGGATGTTACCACGGCCATATCTTCTGTCAGCACCAAAGACATAGAAGAACGGCCTATCGTACAAGCGGCACAGGCTTTACAGGGAAAAGCAGCTGGAGTGCAGGTTTCACAACCTTCCGGAAAACCGGGACAGGGACTTTCGATAAGGGTCAGGGGAGCCACATCTATCCAGGCCGGGAATGAACCTCTGTATGTGATCGACGGAGTACCTACTATGGACAGCCGCGATTTGAATGTCAATGATATTGCAAGTATCCAGGTCCTGAAGGATGCTTCCTCTGCCGCGATCTACGGTGCAAGAGCAGCTAACGGGGTGGTAATTATTACCACCAAAAGAGGTAAAGCGAATGCCTCAAACATCAACTTCAGTGCATATTACGGAACATCAGAACTGGCAAAGAATATCGAAGTATTAAATGCTGATCAATATAAAGCTCTGCTAACAGAGCTTGACCCCACATCGGTACAGAACCTTTCTTCATCTGAAGTAACAGACTGGACCAAAGAGGTGTTTGGTACCGGTCACAATCAGAACTATCAGCTGTCATTTCAGGGAGGGACAGACAAAAGCCAGTATTTTGTCTCAGGCGCTATTACGAAAGATGAGGGGATCGTTAAGCCTGCTAGGTATAACCGCTATTCATTCAGAGCCAACCTTGATAATCAGGTAAAAGACTGGTTTAAAATCACATCCAATATCAGCTATTCGAATGCCAACATCAGGGATGTAAAAGATAATGACAACGCCGGAAGAAACGCTGTCGTACTTGGATCTCTTGGTACTCCTCCTAATATCGGAATCTACACTACGGACGATAAAGGCCGGACAATATACACTCAGAACCCTAACAAAAGCGGCTGGGATAATCCTTTAGCGGCCATTTATGGACCGACGCAAGGAACTTTAGACAACCGAATTTTTGGGAATGTGACGGGAGAACTATCAATTTTAAAAGATCTGAAGCTCAAATCCAACTTTGGTATCGACTACTTTAATCACAAATGGGACTATTATTTAGATCCGATCATGACTACCGAAGGCAGAAATGACGGGAACCATGGTCTTGCCCGGTCAGAT
>JBQGEO010000247.1:0-2248 GCA_052039655.1 Pararcticibacter sp. | reverse complement strand
GGTCTGATCGATCACATATTTATTACCATTCTGATAAGCACCATCATATTGTCCAGGCTCCATATAAACGTCCGCTCCACCCACAGGCACAAATGTGGCGTAGCCCGGATACTGTGCATAACCTTCAGAGTAGTATTCGACATCTCTCCTTAACCACCGCCCTTCCGAGGCATCATATGAAAATGAAGCTTCTACCTTTAGCCCCTTTGTAATAAAATCAAGATTATGACCAAGGGCAAAGGTTCCATCCAGATATGTATTCTTTTCATTCTGGTAACCGGTCCTGCTTAACTCGCCCAGCACATTCAGCCTGTTGATATTGTTTCCATACAGCATCCCGTAAGGATTATTTACCTGGTAGGCGGCATTTGCTGCGTTTCCGTTATTTTCCAGTGTGATTGGAAGATAGGAAGGCTGTGTAATAGCCAGGGTGATTACCTTCCCGGCTGACGTTCCCGGCGAGGTCCGGTCTGTGATACGGGCTCCCAGATCCAGGCGTGCCCAGAATCGCTCTGTAATATTAATATCAACGTTCGACCTGAAGTTATACCGTTCAAACTGAGATTCTACATCCGCATTCGCATCATTGATATGTTTACAGTTTCCACCCTGGTTAAAGAGAGTTCCCAAAACATAAGAGCGGGCCTTGTCAGTCCCCCCTCTGATCGAAAGTGAGTAATCCTGCTGCGTAGAGGTTTTGAAGATATAATCAAAATAATCCCAGTTATATCCCAATCCGTCGGAATTATCCCCTTTGGCCATCCTGAACTTATCAATAGCATCCTGAGAAAATAGCTTAAGAGTTGATACGTCTGATCCGTTCATCTTCGCATCATTAATTTTCGCCTCATTGTAAAGCATGGCGTAATCAGCAGACCCCAGGTATTTCGGAAACTTTACAGGATTGTTATATCCGCTGGCCATCTTGAAATTAACCGTTGCTTTTTCCGCAGCCTGCCCGCGCTTGGTAGAGATTACGATAACACCGTTGGCGCCCCTGATGCCATAAGCAGCAGTTGCCGAGGCATCTTTCAATATGGTAAACGTCTCGATTTCGTCTGCAGAAAGATAACTCATATCCCGTTCAACCCCATCTACAATAACGATCGGCGATTGGTCCCCGTACGTTGCTTTCCCCCGGATGAAGATCTCACTCTTATCTACCCCCACTTCTCCACCTTTGTATTGATTGGCGATCAGTCCGGGCAAGCGGCCTGC
Organism: Pararcticibacter sp.; assembly: GCA_052039655.1. Taxonomy (GTDB): domain Bacteria; phylum Bacteroidota; class Bacteroidia; order Sphingobacteriales; family Sphingobacteriaceae; genus Arcticibacter. The sequence goes on along the minus strand of JBQGEO010000247.1, from coordinate 1,030 downwards.
CAGGGCGTTGTTTACATTAGCCGTTGGACTCTGCTGCAGATCTTTGGTGGTGATGGTGGCAACAGATCCGACAAGCGTCTCTTTTCTTTGCTTGTTATAGCCCACCACCACGACTTCCTGCAGTGCCCGGGAATCTTCTACCAGGTACACCTTCACTTGTTTCTTTCCCTGCAACGGCATTTCAGATGGCTGAAAGCCCACGTACGAGAATACCAGTACGGCATCAGCATAGGGCACTTCTATGGTAAATTTTCCGTTGGCGTCTGTAACAGATCCGATCTGTGTCCCTTTTACTCTAACGGTAACCCCTATAAGAGCTTCGCCATATGTCCGGTCATAGACAGTACCAGTAATTCTGACAGGAGGTGAAGCCATATCAGGCGGATTGACGCCTTTATATACGACGACAGTTTTATCATCAATCACATAACTTAATGACTGATCTTTAAAACAGGCTTTCAAAACAGCTTCCAGCGGTATATTTTGAGCGTGAATATCCACAGGGACCGTTTCCTCCAGCATTTCCGAGTTGTAGATAAAATTATATCCCGTTTGTTTATGCAGGATATTGAATACATCTTCCAGGGAAGCTTTATTCACTTTAACAGTAACACTCTGGGCCCTCGTTACTGCCGAAGCCTGCAATAAGGTTCCTGCGATTAACAGTATTATGAGCTTCATAATAATCAGCGGCTTAAAAAAAGGCAAAGCAATCCCCTTGCATTTAAATTCAATGTTGATTTTGTACATTTGGATGTTAAGTAAAATGCGTGAAAAACTTTTCTTGACAATTGCCTCAGGCAACTGATCGGGTATGTTGGAAGCATCCCGATCTTTTTCAATTGGATTGTATTCTTATTTCATAACAGTTATTCTCCTTCCTTCAATTTTAAAGTGAATCGTATTGGTTAAACGATGATTTCAAATTTCTCCGCTTGAATTTGATCAACAGAACAGAACAGGAGAAAAGAGATTTACCAAACCTATACTATTCGAGATCGATTTCATTTCAATAAGAATAATTACTTCC
>JBQGEO010000246.1:0-3966 GCA_052039655.1 Pararcticibacter sp. | reverse complement strand
AAGCTTTCAATTTTGAAAAAACGTATCTTCGTTCCCATGTCGCTTTTTGAGATTAAGGAAAGGATGGATGCGCTGGTTAAAGAATTGAACCAGCACAACTATAATTATTATGTACTGGCTCAGCCAACAATTTCCGACCTTGAGTTTGACGAGAAATTGAGGGAACTTGCAAACCTTGAAAAAGAACATCCTGACTTGCAGGATCCTGATTCACCAACTCAGAAAGTCGGAGGTGAGATAACCAAAACATTTCAAACTGTCAGGCATAAATGGCCAATGCTGTCGCTGGGTAATACCTATAGTGAGCAGGAATTAAGAGAATTTGATGAAAGGATCCGGAAAGCTATCGGTTCAAATTTCGAATATGTTTGTGAGCTAAAGTTTGACGGACTTTCCATGAGCCTGACGTACGAAAACGGAAAGCTCCTGAGAGCTGTCACCCGGGGGGACGGGACACAGGGTGACGATGTAACTTCAAATATTAAAACAATCAAGAGGATCCCTTCTAAACTGCGCGGAACCGGATTCCCGGATCAGTTTGAAATACGGGGTGAGGTATTTATGCACCGCGCGGCGTTTGAACGCTTAAACAATGAAAGGATCAACAATAACGAGGTTCCCTATGCTAATCCCCGTAATTTTGCGGCGGGGACCGTTAAGTTGCAGGACTCCTCGGAAGTAGCAAGACGTCCGCTTGACTGCTTTCTCTACTTTTTATACACCGATAAGAGGCTGTTTAAGACCCATTGGGAAAGCCTTCAGGCAGTAGAGAGCTGGGGATTTCATGTTTGCGAGCATAATAAGCGTTGCAGCAACATTGATGAGGCGCTTGACTTTATCCATTATTGGGGAGAGAAGCGCTTCGATCTGAGCTACGATATTGATGGGATCGTGCTGAAGGTGAACAGTTATGCACAACAGGATGAACTCGGCTTTACAGCCAAGTCGCCACGCTGGGCAATTGCATATAAATATAAGGCAGAAGAAGCCGAAACCGTTCTTGAAAGTGTCAGTTACCAGGTTGGGCGAACCGGCGCAGTCACCCCTGTGGCAAACCTGCATCCGGTACTCCTTGCCGGCACTACGGTAAAAAGGGCAACATTGCATAATGCCAACGAAATTGAGCGGCTCGGTCTGCATGAGGGCGACCATGTGTTCGTGGAGAAAGGCGGCGAAATTATTCCCAAAATAACGTCGGTCAACACCATTAAGCGTCCAGCCCACAGTCCAAAGATCATTTATCCCTCCACCTGTCCCGAATGCGGCAGCAATCTGATCAGGCGGGAAGGAGAAGCAGTTCATTACTGTCCAAACGACGAAGCCTGTCCGCCGCAAATCACCGGAAAGATCCAGCACTTCATAAGTAGAAAAGCGATGAACATTGAAGGCATGGGAGACGAAACAATCGAAACTCTTTATCGCAAGGGATTGATTGAACACATCAGCGATCTTTACAGGCTGTATGAAAAAACAGATGAATTGTCGCAGATGGAACGATTCGGGGAAAAATCAATTAGTAACATGCTGGAAGGGATTGAAAAATCGAAGCAAATGCCCTTTGAAAAGGTCCTTTTCGGGCTGGGCATCCGATATGTCGGGGAAACAGTCGCCAGGAAGATATCAGCACATTTTAAAAACATCGACAGCCTGATGAATGCGAGCTTTGACGAATTGATAGCAGTAGACGAAATAGGCGGACGAATTGCAGAAAGCCTCATCGCCTACTTTAAAGATACAAGGCATCTTGAACAAATAGAAAAGCTGAGAACAGCAGGTTTACAGTTTGAAGCAGAGGAGAAAGAGGTGATACTTTCAAGCTCTGCTCTCACCGGCAGAACCTTTATCATCTCGGGCGTTTTCGCCGATTACAGCCGCGACGAGCTCGCTGCTATAATTGAATCAAATGGCGGAAAAATATTGAGCAGCATATCAGGAAAGTTAAATTACCTGGTTGCGGGGGAAAATATGGGGCCGTCAAAACTAGAAAAAGCTAAAAAACTAAATATTCCCATTATTTCAGACACCGAACTTCTGGAGCTGATTAAAGAGAATGCAGGCAAATAACATTCAAATCGCTTTTAAGTCTCAGATTTTAAGGAAATACATTTAAATTAGCACCTGCTTTAAATAAAAAAGCATAAAGCATACAGGAAGAGAGGAAATGAACAAATTTTACGGAACCGGAGTGGCTTTGGTTACTCCGTTCAACGACGACAGCACCATTGACTTTCGGGGGCTGGAAAAACTAATTAACTTTCAGATTGAAGGAGGCGTAGAATACCTTGTATCACTTGGTACTACCGGCGAAACGGCGACACTTAGCAAGGATGAGAAAAAAGCTGTTTGGGAATTTACAGCAAAGGTAGTTGATAAACGCGTTCCTCTTGTTGCCGGCATAGGTGGCAACTCAACAAATAATATTGTCCGGGACCTTCAGTCTTTTAATGCTGAGGGCTACGATGCGGTTCTGTCCGTTTCTCCTTATTATAACAAACCCAACCAGGAAGGTATTTACCTTCATTATAAAGCCATCGCGGAAAGTTCCCCCCTCCCTGTAATATTATATAATGTTCCGGGCAGAACAGGCAGTAATATCAGCGCGGAAACAACTCTCAGGCTCGCTCATGATTTTAACAACATAATCGGAACCAAAGAAGCATCAGGCAATTTCGAACAATTCAGTTTCATCTTAAAAGACAAGCCGGGGAACTTCCTGTTAATTTCCGGAGACGATCCGGTTGCTCTTCCAATGATTGCAATGGGCGCAGCAGGGGTTATTTCGGTAGTAGCAAATGCCTGCCCTGCGATATTCTCCAGGATGATACGCTTATGTCTGGAAGAGAGGTTTAAGGAGGCTCAGCCCCTGCACCTCCAGCTTGTTCAGTTAATCCGTCTGCTGTTTATTGATGGAAGCCCTGGAGGAGTAAAATCAGCACTTAACTGTCTTGATATTTGCTCGGACACTGTCAGACTTCCTTTAGCAGGTGTCAGTGAAGATACCTTGAAGAAAATACAGTACGAAATGGAAAACCTGCGATAAAAAAATCCCCCGGAACCATTCAGGTACCCGGGGGATTTTCCTTCAAAACAAAATGTCTATTTCTTTGCAGGAGCAGAATTTTTGCTTTCCTGAATTTCCAGACGAATAGCCTGAGCCAGGTTTTTGATATCCTGTAGGCCTTTTCTAACTCTGGTTCCCGCAGCACTGTTACCTTTGTTGTAGAACTTGTCCGCGTCAGCTTCCAGCCCTGAAACCAGGTTTTGAAGCTCTGTAAATCTTTCGTAATTTGCCATAGCGCTTAGTTTAGTAGTTAGTAATGTGTTAGTTTATATCTTGCCTTTATTAAGCTTTGAGCTAATGTAATCTGTTTTTTACAAAAAAAAAATATTTTTAATAAAAAACAGCAGAAATGAAATATGAAACAATAAACATTTGGGAATCTACACCTTAAAGCATCGTTTCATATCTCATTTTTCATTTTAAACAGTAACAACGTTCTGCTCTTTATAGTATCCGCTTTTTAGTTTCTCAGCAACCTCAGAGAAGGCATCCAGCGTCCGCTGAACATCATCCAGTGTGTGAGCAGCAGTTGGAATGATACGAAGTTCCATCAGCCCTTTAGGAATAACAGGATATACCACTATTGAACAGAAAATGCCGTAGTTTTCACGCAGATCCATTGTCACAGCTGTAGCCTCGTTAAGCTCTCCTTCAAGAAATACCGGTGTAACCATTGTATTGGTAACACCAAGATTGAATCCTCTTTCTTTTAAGCCGGATTGAAGTGCTGTCGCGATCTTCCATAATTTTTCTCTCAATTCCGGGCAATTCTTTAGCAATTCGAGTCTCTTTCTTAAACCTACTACCATTGGCATAGGTAAGGATTTTGCGAACGTCTGAGACCTCATATTGTACCTGAGATAATTGACGATCTCTTCAGTGGAAGCAACGAAAGCACCAATACC
>JBQGEO010000245.1:0-3110 GCA_052039655.1 Pararcticibacter sp. | reverse complement strand
TATCCGCCAACTTTAGCATTGATGGGAGAGAGGTAAGCATCGATTTGGGCGTCATTAGTCTGCACATACCGGTATCCTCTCCAAAAATAGGCAGCCGCCCAGATGATAACACCTGCTAACAAAGCGAAGCCGAACCATTGAGTCGCAGCAACGACGATTTTATCTGTTTTAGTATTCTTCATATTCTTTTGTAGTTTAAAGTATTCCGGTAATTGCCAGTAAGCGCAAATGGCTCAGTTTTAAGTTTACCAATGCCGACGTAAGATTGAATTTTGTCTCCAGTAGCATGTTTTCAGCATCCATCAGGTCTGTTAAAAGGGATTCCTGGTTCATGTAGCTGTTCCTGATCACACGAACAGCCTCCGAGCTCTGTATCATATTCTTTTTTGCTGTCTCAACACTTTCAGCAGCCTGCTGAAGCTGCAGGTAAGCCTCTCTGACTTGAAGCGAGATTTCGTCCCTTTTTATCAGGGCATTTTCCTTCTGCTGATCGGTGTTAACACGTGCCCGGGCAATGGAATGCCTGCTCTTGTACAGGTTGTCAATGGGGAACTGCATTTTGATCCCTGTTTGGCCGAAGCCCCAGAGATCATTGGAGTAAGGATAGAAGGAAATCTGCGGATAAGTGTAGTTGTAATTTGAGTAAGCAGAAATCCTTGGGAGCCTTGCAGCTTCCACCTGCCTGGCATTCAGTTCACTTAATTTAATATTACTGTAAACTATTTTGTATTGAGGGGACTCCCGGAGCGCGATGTTAAGATAATCGGTATAACCGGAGCCTGCGGTATGCTGAATACTGATACTGTCCTGATAGGGTATATCCAGCGGGAGGTCTTCGCTTCGACCCATCAGCACATTAAGTCGCTGTTTGTCAATAGCGATCTTTTTTTCAACGTCTGAATAGTTTAGTTCCAACTGTGATAATTTGACGGAAGTTCTGAGTACATCACTTTTCAGCACTACTCCGTTTTTATGAAGATTTTGAATAGTTGACAGCTGTTTTTTTTCTGCCATGATCTCGGCCAGAATAAAATTTTTAAACTGAAGGAATTTATACAGATCGTAATAAGCAGCAGCAGCGGCATATTTGATGTTATTCTTTTGCAGATCAAATTCATACTGCCTCTGCACGTCCTCTTCCTGTTTTATTTTAATATTCCTTCTGTCTCTCCCGCCGTTAAAGAGATTTATATTAAAGCTGTAGCCAAGGCTATATCCGTAACCGGAAACAGGCACATCTTCAGGACTTGAAAACAATCCCTTATCGTAGATCAGAAATTTGGAGTTCAGTTTAGCGTCTCCAGCGACTGATAATTCGGGTAAAAGTTTATCTTTTGCCTCGAGAACACTTAAGTTACTTTCTCTGCGGCTTAAACCGGACAATTTTAACTGCCTGTTTTGCGACTCTGAGATCGTCCATATTTCGTCCAGGGTCATGAGGTGCGAACTACTTGAATTTTGGGCTTTAAGCTGCCCGGAAAGCAAAAAGGCCAGGATATAGAAGATTGTTGTTGATTTATATAGATGCATATGACTTTTTGTAATGCTTTTAATTGCTTTTAGAGTTTAGCTTCCTCCGTTTCCTATCCTTTATGAAGGATATTAATCCGTCCCTCACAAATGAAGAATCAATCGTAACGGCGAATGGATACAAATAGGAAGATTGGAAATAAAACCTGAGCTTACTAAGCTCATTTTCAGGCTGACCAGTTGTTTTAGTCAGGTCGTTTTGCTTGCTGGTACTCATTAGCTGAATCTTGTAAATAAACTTATTGCAAAACTATCTCAGGGGCGTTTATGAGGTTTTATATAATTAGCCTATCTTTTGTTAGATTTGGCCAAATGAAAGTACTAAGACAACTGGTTAAGATTGTCGACCAAAACCCTGAGTCGATCCTGGTGGTGCGACAGCAAACTGAACAGCGCTTGCCCGCTCATGAGCATGATAAAGCTCAGCTTCTTTTAGTATTCGGCGGAATTGCCTATCTTCAGACGTCAACAAAAGATTTCTATATTCCTTCCAATCATTACATCTGGATCCCCGGACAGTATCCTCATAATCTCATGTTTAACAGGCAGGACCTTCAAATAATCAATATTTATTTTCCGGCTGAGCACAAAAATTCTTTTTACAATGAACTGGGCATTTACCCGGTAAGTAAACTCTTGTCCGAAATGCTGTCGTTTAGTGAGAAATGGCAGGGAGATTATTTTAGAGGTTCCTGGGAATATGAGTTCTTAAGTACATTGAAGAATCTTCTACCAAAGGAACACCTGAAGAAGTTCTCAATTCAGCTGCCAACTACGGATGATCAGCGGCTCAATACCATCCTGGAACATTTGAGAGCGAGGTTAGGTGAAGCGCTTACGCTGGAAGATACCGCTGAGCAATTTGGTATTAGTGTCAGGAGTTTGACAAGGCTCTTTCAGTCAAGACTTCGTATCTCCTTCATTCAATACGTTAAAATGCTGCGGGTCATAAGAGCCATGGAGTTAATAAAGGATTCTTCTCTCAATATGACAGAGATTGCTTATGAGGTGGGATATTCCAATATATCGGCCTTTAGCAATAACTTTCAGCAATTGACGAACATGCGGCCGACCGAATTTAAATCTATATCGATAAGATAAAGAGGTATTATTGGCCATAGTGATAGAAAATAGGGCTGCCGATAAGGTAAAAAATGCTGCAGGACATTTACGGGCTATAGCGGGAAAAAGATAAATGAAGCCTGGTACCTAAACCGTCAAAGCTATTTCCCGGCCTCCGCCGGGGCACTACATTCATTTGAACTTTCCGATTTATTTTATGGACTATTATTGCTAGTTATTGAGGTATTTTACTCCTAAATCTGCCGGTACATTTGTTAAAATTTATAATCATACAATCTTATGAAGAAGAGAATTTTAATTTCCGGAGGGGGCATTGCAGGAATGACAGCCGCCAAACTATTATTCAACCAGGGGCATGAAGTTACGGTGATCGATAAAGCCAAAAAGTTTACTAAAGCGGGCTTTCTGATTTCACTCAAAAGTTTTGGTGTAGAAATAATGGACGAGCTGGGACTTACTGAGGCATTGAGAAAAGAGTCAACGCCATCCGAGTACAT
>JBQGEO010000244.1:0-3688 GCA_052039655.1 Pararcticibacter sp. | reverse complement strand
TCCAACAATATTCAAAGTATCCTGAACGGGGGAACTTTGAAACAAGAGCCAGGCATAAAGCCCCCAAAGCTGGACTCTGAAGCGATCACTTTTAACCAGATAATCCAGTCTGCTGTACAGATTGCTTCCAAAAAATCAGTCAAGAAACCAGACCTGTTTACGGAACAATTACGATCGATTTTTACTATGCTGGGAGAATATTCTGAAAAGCAGCAAAAAAGTTCTTTTTTCACTACACAGATAGTGCCTTTCTATCATAAGCTTAGCCAGTCTCCCGATCTCATTACCTATTCGTACTACATCAGGCAAAAGGCAGATAAAAATGCGGCAACCTGGCTTATTGCTCACCAGAAGCAGACAGAACAGCTAAAAGAGTGGATAGAAGAGTATGAAAAAAGGAATTGAGTATCTCCTATATGAGAGGAAAGAAGTCTATCACACCATCTAAGGGAAATTTTTCGGTCCTGAAACTATCAAGACCATTAAAAATCACCGTTTTATATATAATGATTAGCACAATTTGGATTTTAACCAGTGATCCGCTTGTCAGTGTCCTCGCCCAGAAGGGAATTTCATTACAAGTACTTAATTCAGGGAAAGGTATTTTTTTTATCCTTCTTACGGGCTGGCTTCTTTTTATTACCATAAAAAAACAGTATGTCTCCTTACAGGAATTACATGAAAGCGACCAATGCCTGAAACTGGAACTCGAAAACAAAATTACAATTATCCAGAGATCTCTTGCAGAAAACAAAAGGCTTGCCGACGTCATAGACCGGATTAATAACATAGTTATTATAACCGACAGCGAAGGATTGATCACTTGGGTAAACCGTGCATTTGAAAAAATCACTGGATATTCCTTTGAAGAAGCCAAAGGAAAAAAACCCGGTTTCCTTCATGGAACCGGCTCCGGAATGGAAGAGCTAAACGATTCGCAGCTATGGGAGAGCAATAAAGATTTTTTTAGCATGGAGGCCCTCCACTATACCAAACAGGGGGAAGAATATTGGGTTAAAATAAACGTCACCTCTGTATACAATCCTCAGAGCACCGTCGAGAGCTTCATTTTAGTTCATGATATCATCACAGAGGAAAAAAGAAGAGAGGAGAAAATAAAAGAGCAAAATAACATACTCAGGAAAATCGCATGGGCCAACTCTCATGCTATCAGGAAATCGGTGGCATCGATCCTGGGACTTACCTATCTGATCAAAGAATCACAAAGCCCGTATGAACTTGCCGAATTGAACAGCTTGCTGGAACAAAGCGCGACCGACCTTGATTCTGCTATCAGAACAATTGCTAAAGATATTAATACCGGAGAAAACGATAACCCCCGAACATCATAATGGATTAAGATTAAAACTTTTCTTTAATGATGTAAAACTTATGTCTGCATGAGCCACACGCATATCTCTTTACCGGCTTCCGGAACAAAATTACTTTAATGAACCACTGCCTTTTAATTCTTGCTGTTAAAGGGAGCCCGCAAAATGGACATATTAACAGAGAATCACCTTCCTTTTCTACTTTAACTCCAGACATCGACTCCGCCCTATTATAATTGGTTTCTGCAATATTCAAAAATAAGATCTTTTAACCTTAATTTGAAATACGAAATTTTATTCCTCAGGAAAGAATAAGATTAAAAACATTGCAGTTGACCAGACTCCGCTTCCTGGCAGGTGAAGGGGCTGGCTGATTCAGCCGGGTCTACAGTGTAAACGGCTGTCTCTGCATAGCGCGATGCAACAACAACATTAGTGTCTTCTGCATGACCGGCAAACATGGAATGAACTAAATCGGGACAATTATTATTTTCGGACAAATGAGAAAGCAGCAGATGTCGCAGTTCCGGAGACCTGTAAGAAATAAAAAGTTCCAGCGCTTGTCTGTTAGAAAGATGCCCCATTCCCCCTCTTATTCTTTGTTTCAAAAAATAAGGATAACTGCTTTGCTCAAGCATCGATTCGTCGTAATTGGCCTCCAGAAAAGCAGCATGACATCTGCCGAATTGCTTTATAACCTGCTCACACGGTCTGCCGATATCAGTAAAAACACCAACATTCAGGTCGTTATAGCTTACTATAAAACTATGAGGCTCTGACGCATCATGATACTTCGGAAAGGCCAGGATACGGAGCTTACCTATCTCGATATACGTATGCGGACTGAATGAGAATACAAGATGGCTGGGAATTGACAGGCCGCCACGCTGTAAAGTTCGCTGGGTAATATAAACAGGCAGGTTGTACTTTTTTGAGAGAACGGGAATCCCTTTTATATGATCGGAGTGTTCATGCGATACAAATACAGCCCGGACTTTATCCATAGAAAGTCCCAGCTTTTTCATTCTTCTTTCAGTCTCACGGCAAGATATACCGGCATCAATAAGAATCGCCTCCTGCCTGTTCCCTACATAATAACAATTTCCGTTGCTGCCTGAGTTTAAAGATGTAATAAATAGCTGCATGATCCCCTCCGGTGTAAAGATACCAAGTTTAGTACAATACTTCTTAAACTGAAAATAAAAACCGTGTATACCTCACATAAAACAGTGATGAGGATCATTCAGCATAGTGTAGATTTTACACTATGTTTTCTTACCTTTAAAAAACAAAAATAAACAATTATGATACTTATTGCAGACGGAGGATCTACCAAAACACATTGGATCACTACTGATTCAAGTATTGATTTTCATTCTGAAGGCTATAATCCATATTATGTAGATGAGAACTATATTGTCGCATCTCTTGGGAGAAGCCTTCCGCAAAACTTTAATCCGGAAGATGTAACGGAGCTATACTTCTATGGTGCGGGGGTGCACAATGAAGAAAAAGCAGCAATTTTGAAAAATGCGTTCAGGAAAATTTTCAGTAAAGCGCAGATTGAAATTGATCATGATCTGCTGGCGGCATGCCGTGCACTTCTGGGCAATAACGCAGGTTTTGCTGCCATTCTGGGGACAGGCACTAATACATGTCTCTATAATGGTACAGACATCGCTCTTAACATTGACTCAGCTGCTTATATACTTGGAGATGAAGGCAGTGGCTGTTACATGGGCAAAAGACTTCTTAAGGATATCATCCGGGATACTGTGCCGCCTGAAATTAAGGAGAAGTTTAACCAGATGTACCATCTCAGCAGTAATGAGATCATGGACAACATCTATACAAAACCGCTGGCAAACCGTTTCTGTGCCGGGTTCGTCAAATTCTTTGACGACAACATGGACAGTGAATATTGCAGGAATCTGATTCGGTCTTCGTTTACGGATTTCTTTCAGGAACTCGTTGTTCTTTACCCTGGATACCAGGAACTCCGGTTCAATTGCATCGGTTCTGTTGCCTTTTACTTCAGGGATATATTGACCTCGGTTGCAGCCGAATTTGGAATGGAAGTGGGACTAATTCTCCAGTCTCCGATAAGCGGACTAAGGGAGTTCCATGCCCAAAAGGCACAAATAATACAAAACTAATATTGCGAAATGAGGGGTATTGTGAAGATCAAGGCCCCTCATTACACATGACGATGTACGTCCGATGCTCTTAATTTGCACAGACGCCAGCCGTTATTTTTTATTCTTTTGAAGGTCGATGAGAAGTTCGGGCTCATTTGTTGTAATCACATCTGCCCCCTCAGCCAGCAGGGCTTTCAAATCTCCCATTTCGTTAACTGT
>JBQGEO010000243.1:0-9457 GCA_052039655.1 Pararcticibacter sp. | reverse complement strand
TGCAGTCGCTTTTGAAGAAACTGGAGCTGCCTTATCGCGTGCTGCGGCTCTGCGGCGGTGATATGAGCTTTACTTCCGCCCTTACGTACGATATGGAAGTTTGGTGTGCAGCACAAGCACGCTGGCTGGAAGTATCTTCTGTATCTAACTTTGAAACATTCCAGAGCAACAGGCTCAAGCTACGTTTTAAAGGAAAAGAAGGCAAAACACAATTAGCTCATACCTTAAATGGAAGTGCTCTGGCCTTGCCAAGGATCGTCGCATCCCTGCTTGAAAATAACCAGACAGAGAAAGGAATCCGGATTCCAGCTGCACTGGTTCCATATACGAAGTTTGAATGGATTGATTAATCCTGTTAATAATTTTAAAGCAAAAAAGGACAGTAATTGCTGTCCTTTTTTGCTTTATTTCTACCAATAATTAAATTTGTCGCATCATTGCCCTTCGGGCCATCGATACAGACATTTCGGGGTGTAGCGCAGCCCGGTAGCGCGCGTCGTTCGGGACGACGAGGTCGTAGGTTCGAATCCTGTCACCCCGACCTCAAAGGCTGTCAAAAGTCGTCGAAACCCCTTTAATTGTATGATTAAAGGGGTTTTTAGATTTATTTCAATCCATTTGATCCAAGAAAAAGCAACGAAAATGAGACCTATTCGGTGCCTCATTTACAATAGCTACATCATGGCACAAACAAGATTTATTTATTTGAATATCAACCATTTAAATATTAATTTCACTTGTTTTTGACTTAATTTTGTGCCCTTTTTTATATAGGTCTCCACTTCTATACAGTCAATTCTAAATCTTTACATTTTGTTTGTTATTTCAATCATATATTGTATTTTTGCCTGAAATAACAATCTTTCTTATGAGTGTCAGAAAACAGATCATCCTTCCAAAACATAACCAGCTATTAGAACGGATGGGCGAAAACATCAAACTGGCTCGAAAGCGCCGTAAGCTGACCACTATACAGGTGGCAGAAAGGGCGGATATTGCCCGATCTACCCTGTATCTTATAGAAAAAGGCGATCCGAGTGTGGCTCTTGGTGGATACTTTAATGTACTCCGGGTTTTAGGACTACAGGATGATGTTTTAAAACTTGGTGCTGACGATGAACTGGGCAGAAAACTACAGGATCTTGAACTATTGAAATAAAATGGCACAGCAGAAATTTGACATCTATGTATTTGCACATTGGAAAGGAATGCCAGAGCCTAAGCTGATGGGCGTTTTGTCTGCTCACCATGCCAAGGGGAAAAAGGCTTTCAGTTTTGAATACGATAAAGGCTGGATAAAATCGGAACAGCAGCTACAAATAGATCCCGATATCCAGTTCTATTCTGGTACACAGTTCCCAAACCGTAAAGAAAACTTCGGCATTTTTCTGGATAGCATGCCCGATACCTGGGGGCGTACGTTGATGAAACGCCGGGCTGTTCAACAAGCCCGTGAACTAGGAGAAAAAGCGCCAACCCTTTATGATATAGACTACCTCCTTGGCGTTTATGACGAAAGCCGGATGGGAGCACTACGTTTTAAAACAGTTTTGGATGGTCCCTTTTTGGACAATAACACTGAAATGCCAACCCCGCCGTGGTCGTCTGTTAGGGAATTGCAACATGCTGCCGATCTGGTGGAGGGCGATAGTGAAAGCGAGGATATCAAAAAATGGTTGGCTATTCTGATGGCGCCGGGATCTTCACTAGGAGGAGCCCGACCTAAAGCTAACATACTGGATGAAGAAAAATCATTATGGATAGCCAAGTTCCCATCAAAAAACGACACCATGGACAAAGCAGCATGGGAATTTCTTGCCTACCAACTTGCCATTGATGCTGGGATAGAAATGGCTCCATGCAGACTGGAAAAAATAGCTGGCAGGTACCATACTTTTTTCACCAAAAGGTTCGACAGGCATGAGGGAGAACGCATCCATTTTGCTTCGGCCATGACCATGACTGGCAATAGCGAAGATACCATCAGAGATGACTCTGCCAGCTATCTAGATATCGCCGAATTCATCCAGAACAATGGTGCTTCGATAGCGAAAAACCTACGCCAGCTATGGAGGAGGATTATTTTCAATATTGCCATTTCCAATACGGACGACCACCTGCGCAACCATGGTTTTTTGTTAACTGATAACGGTTGGGTACTTTCTCCCGCTTACGACATCAACCCATCTACAGATAAAAACGGATTGGCCTTGAATATCGATATAGACAATAATGCCCTCGATCTGGAATTGGTCAAAAGCGTGGGTGTTTTTTTTCGCCTAACGGTAAAAGAGATGGATGAGATTATTGAAGAGGTGCTGGCAAGCGTAAACAATTGGAGAAAAACAGCTAATCAGTTAGGCATATCAAGGGCTGAACAGGAAATGATGCAAGGCGCATTCAGTTTTTCTGATTAAAACTAAGTATGATGGAAACAGCGCTATTCCATTCACTGTTCAAAGCCGTGATGATGTATTTGCCATCAGATAGGAAAAGGACAACAAAAGTGGCTATTCGCCTGCCTGCAGTTACGATCCATATTATTACAAACGACACCGCATGGCTGGCGGCACATTCCAGAATTATACCGACAAAAGCCACTTGCCGCTTACCGATAGGGAGATTATAAAACATCTTTGACAAGGGGGTGGGTTTCGATAGGCTGTTTTGGCTCCAACTCAATTGCCAATACAGTGTATTCGCAATTGGGGATTTGCGGTAAAACTCCTTATTATTCACACATGCATAGCCAGACACAACAAACTATTTTTTAGCGTATCCATCCGATATCTGTGATAGCTAATTTGAGACAAAACAACAAAAGATTGAACAGATTACGCAGGAGGCATTTCCTAACTTACTTTTGAATTCATTAGAGTTCACCAGTTTAGATTACTATAAGCCAAATACTCACCCAGTGACCTTTAATATTGGTCGCTTTGTCATATTGCAGGAATTACTTATAAGCTAGTGCCAGAGATGATTGCAATGCAGAATATCAAAGCTGTGTGAGGGTCGCCCTATAGCATACTGTGCAAAGAACAACTCTGTAAAAAAGTTAATATGAAAATCAGTAAACTTGTTAAGGCCCTGGGGATTCTCCCTCTATTTTTATACTTTTTAATCACATCAATCTGGGATGTCTCCGCAGTAACGAAAAATTATATCTTAGGTTTTGTGATTCTAGCAGGATCGGTTTCAATTCTTATAAGAAGGAGGGAACTACAAGAGAAAGGCAAACATACTTTTCTAATAATGACCATTTGCCTGGTTTTTACAGCTCTGATTTTCTATTTTCAGATTAAAGCAACCGAGTGAAATGGAAACTTATTGTCGGACAGCAGTCATAAGCTTTGGCTCCCCTGCCCTGAATTCATTCGTCGTTAAAACGAGATACAAAGATAGCTGCCAGCCTATGCTTGTGAAATATTTTCAGGAGGTTACAGATGGAGTATTTATCAGATTCAAACACAATTATTAACGTAAATAGATAAAATGGAAAATAGAGATGAATTAGCCCCGGTTGAAGTATTTGCCGGAGATTATTGGGAAGCCAGTATCATAAAAGAGATGCTTGAAGACAATAATATTCGTGCTTTCTTTAAAGATGAAATATTGGGAAGCATTTTACCCCACTATGTTGCAGCAGGCGGAGCAGGAGCTGTTAAAATAGTCGTTCCAAAAAGTGAAGAGGCAGAATCATTAAAAATAATAAAAGAATACAAAGAAGCTTAATAAGATGTATGAATTTATGCAGTATTGAATGTATAGCGATGTTTGCAGCTGTATTTATATTCCTTTAATTGTGCTTTTATGAAATGGATCAATTAAGAATGTACCTTTGTTTGACGTCGGGGATAGTGTCAATCTCACTGGGCTTGTTTCTATTTAAAACCCATTATGATAGATGCATTAGTCACTTTTTTATTAAATGTGGGTTGATATCAGAAGCGATGTTTATGTTGCTTTTTATTTTGAGTAAAAGAACAAATAAGAAAAGCCTTAACATCAAAAAATGATCAGTTTACTGCTAACTGATCAGGAGCGAAAATAAACCGTCTTTGTTCCTCTTTTAGATTGCTCGTATTAAAGACCTGTCAATAATGCACAAATAAATATTGTAATTTCCCGGGCTCCGTAACAGGAGTCTTTTTTATTTGCGTAATTTGGTTATTCAACAGAAAAGCAGCTACAGGTATTTATAATCAAAACCACTACGCTTGCGAGATAGTTCCTTGAGAATAATTCCGAAACTTGTACAGGCGTATGTTACGAAATATAAAAAATGGCCTCCAAATAAATTAGAGGCCATTTTAACATTTAATCAAATCTCCTTCTTACCATTGAATTTGCTGATCTTCATCAGGGATCAATGTATTCAGGTCGCGCTGCATGGATAGTGTACCCTCTACCTTATATTTTAATCGCTGTCCGGGGACCGAAGTGTAATCCTCAAACTCGTACGACAGAAATAGTGTGATATAGATATGTTTCATATAAGGGAGTTTTGAATCCCATTCCTCTGACTTTGTATAATATGATGGGTTTGCACCAATCTTAAATTTATTATTGTCGGCATTGTCGCTCCAAATCTGCAACTTTTTCTTACCGACAACAAGCTGATCATCCGTAAACTTAACAAACACTTTATAATTTTTACGGTCCAAATATTCTATGTTCCGGGTTCCTGCATAGAAAAAGACCGTCTTGTTGTCTGTCACGAAACCCCTGTGCGTGTTTAATGTCAAAGGATCATCCGGACTTCCGTCGAGGTATACCTTAAAAAGAGTCCCGCTATAATCACCCGAATAATCGTTAAACGGGTTAATATGCAACATAGCCCTGCGGTATTGCTTATTCGGATTAGCTTTATAATCATACGAAGGATCATCTAAAATCTGCAGTGGCAATACCCATTTATCAACCTGGTCAAGATCTCCGAGCGTAAAGTCGATGGGTATTGTAACGGTGCTTGTTCCCGCCGGAACTTCTATTGTTTCGGGCATACTATAGTACTTGCTGTCCAGTTGCTTGAAATACAATTCTTTCCGATGTCCGTATTCTTCCTGGTTTAATCTTGCCAGCGTATCCGGGTCCGGACCAATATGTATAGTACGGCTTTTCGTATTTGGCGTTGATCCACTGATAACCACCGGAAGGTTGAACCTTACTTTTCCCTCAGCGTTATAACGCACGTAAACCGCTGTTACTCCCTGATCATTTGCCTGCGCTTTGAATGACGCCATTTGAGTGAACTGCTCATCTGCCCATTCATCGTTACATGAAACAAAGCCTACCGCTGTTGTTATCAGTAAAAATAATATAAATATATTCTTCTTCATTGTCGCAAAGTCTAATAATTATTCAGGATTTGTCCAGCCGGGGTTTTGAATCAGCTCTTTGTTGCGTTTGAGTTCAGCAAAGTTGATGGGCCAAAACCACATTTTCAGAGTGAAAATAGATGGCAACGAGGGCGTTTCAACAGGTGTATGGAAAAGGTCATTCTGAGCTTTGGTGGCATACGCGTTATATCCATAAACCGGGGCTGACTCCTCTGCTGGCGCATCCGTCCAGCGGCGCAAGTCAAAATACCGGTGTCCTTCGGCAAACAGTTCAACCTGGCGCTCTCTTTTTAATTTAATACGGAATTTGTTCTGATCGGAATATACATCGCCGGTATAGTCAGGCAGTCCGGCGCGGATGCGGATCGGCCGGATTCCCCTTTTCATTTCCCCGATATCCCGGGAGATAGCATATGTCTTGCTGCCGTCCCAGGAAGAAATGTTATAAGATCCCTTCAACTCGTTCAGCGCCTCTGCATAGATCAGCAGTATTTCCGCATAACGGATAGCTGGATCAGACTTCTTTTTCAGCCGGCTTGGATCGTATCCCGAGGGGATTACATTACTGATATCGTCCGGATGGACATACTTCTTTATACCAATCCCTGTACGGAGCCAGAATGACGTATTCTTATATCCATTAGGTTCCGAGCGGTTGTAGAATATCTGTACATTCTTCTTTTCATCGCCGCCACTGGCTGCATTCAGAAGATTCCAGGTAGAACCATTATACGCAACTGAGGCATAGAACCGGGGCTCGCGGCGAGTGAATTGTTTGCTTACACCAACTCCCTGTTTTCCAAGTTCGGGATACATCTTTGCAGTTGTATCGGCTGCCGTTACATATCCTGTAGCCCTTTTTGTTGTATTATACCGGCCTTCATAACCTTGTCTTCCTGCATACATATCATTCATTCCAGGTATGTCGGTCCCATCATTCATATAATAGGCGTCAATCTGTTTTTGAGTCATACCATGGCAATTGTATCCCTTCGCTTCAAGACGGGGTAACTGATGTAAAACCATAATAGCTACACCTTCGCTTCCCTGGTTCTGACCGCGGGTGAAGATCAGTTCCGGATTCTGATAAGCAGGAACTGCTCCGTTGAATAATGCCCGGTAGGACTCGAAAGAGTCGATGTTTTTCCAGCCTGAAGGCCAGTCACTGTTCGAAAATTCGTTATCATACGGCGGAGTCACAGTTGCAGGGTAAGCAATATCTCCCTTGGTTTTACTGTAAGAAACATACAGTTGATACATCCCAAGGTCAATGACATCCTTTGCTGCCGCAGCGGCCTTCGCCCACTTAGATTCATCATAGGTTGCTGAAAGTAAATGCTTCCCGTCTTTATTAACCATTGCTGCAGCTACTTCAGCCGGCGCTTTTCCATTTGCCAGAGGGCTTGCCGCAAACAACAGTATCCTGGCGCGCAGGGCTAAAGCAGCACCGCGGGTAGGCCTGACAATATCGGTTATCCCTGGTGAAAGAACCGGAAGTCCTCTGGCTGCTTCTACAAGCTCGCCAGAGAGGTAATCCGCGCATTCTTCGTATGAATTTCGTGGCAATGCCAGCTCGTCGTATTCCTTTGTATAATCTATTCCCTCGTCTGGCACGATCGGCACTGGTCCAAACGTACGCAGCAGAACCCAATAAAAATAAGCTCTTAAGAAGCGGGCCTGACCTTTGAGGTTGGCTATTTCCGCTTCGGTAAACTTCTTATTCATATCGATATTGTTCAGGAAAATGGAGGATTGACGAATTCCCTTGTACGCCGTGTTCCAGATATCATCGCTTTCCCCATTCAAACCACTTTCACTGTACTGTCCGTACTTCCATTTCATATACCGGTCACTTTCATCACCGAAATACATATCGTCTGCAAAATTGAAGGGTACCGCTTTCTTGCTGGCCACATCCTGCATGTAACTATTTCCTAAATAACTGTACGCCCGTGCCAGCCACCTGTTGGCATAATCCGGATTAGTGAAGACATCTTCTGTGCTCAACCGTTCATCAAACAGATAGTCTGAGTCGAGGTAGTTGGAACATCCGCCGGTTATTAAGACAGATGCGGTTAGTATTAAATATATAACGATCTTTTTCATATTACTCATTGCTTATAGACTAACTGATACTCCCACCGATAGCGTTTTATTAAGCGGGTATTTTTTACCGTCTGAGCTTCCCAATTCCGGGTCCCAAAGCTTGAATTTGGAGAATGTTAGTAAGTTAGTTCCTATCAGGAAGAAGCGAACTGTATTGAGATGAGCTCTGTTGACCAGGTTTTTGGGTAGCGAGTATCCCACGTCCAACGTTTTTAAACGCAGGTAGGAACCATCCCTGAGCCAGAAAGTAGACGCACGGTAATTGTTTGAATTTGATCCGTATGTCAGGCGCGGATAATCCGCGTTAGGGTCTTCATTTTCTCCTAATATCCAACGATTGCTATTTGCCAGCTCATTCAATATATTACCCCATCCATTTCCGCCCTGGAACATATAAACTGAAGTCCCATTAATAAAATAGCTTGATTTTCCTACCCCCTGGAAATGGACATTCACATCGATGCCTTTCCAGCTGACGGAGGAACCAAACCCGTAGGTAAGATTTGGTCGGGTTGTTGCTCCGATTGCAACCTGGTCATCATCGTTTACAAGGCCATCCCCGTTCACATCCTTATACTTGATGTCGCCGGGCATCACTTCTCCGAAGGTTTGTCTCGGACTATTACGGATATCATCGTAATCTTTAAACAGACCTAAATCAATCAGTCCCCGGGCCTGGTTTACCCGGTGACCCTCCTGTAGCTTGTACTTGTAGAGGGTGTTTTCTTCATCCCTTTCAAGAATTTTATTTTTACTATAGGTGAGATTGGCACGTAAGGTAAAATCTACCTGATTCAGCTTCTGTTTGAATGTAAAGTTACCATCGAATCCACTTGCCTTTACCTCGCCCACATTCGCGGAGGGATTGCTCTCCAGTCCGGTGAATCCGGGAAGAAATTTACGTTCCATATAGATTCCTTCACGATGCTCGTAAAAGTAATCGAGAGATCCGCTGAACTGATCGTGAAACAAAGAATAATCAATACCCAAGTCTTTTTTAGTTGAGATTTCCCAGGATACGTCGGAAGAAGATACGGACAAATAACGCGCGCCTCCCCACAGGTTGTTGGAGTCATAGTCGGCAAACTGATACCCACCTGCGGGCGCAGGAGTTCCGTCAGGGTTTTTTACGATATTCCCTTTATCATCTTTTTGATACATCTGCTCAATCTCATACAGGTAGGGAAATCTGATATCTTTATCGTCGTCATCTTTTAATACATCATTTCCTGTTTTTCCGTATGAATAGCGGATCTTCAGCATATTCAGCCAATCCAGATTCTTCAGGAGCGGCTCCTCTCCAATATTCCAGGCGCCTGAAATGGCCGGAAAGAACCCGAACCTGTAATCTTTATAAAAATTCTCCGAGCCGGTATAGCCGAAATTGAAATCAATGAAATAGCGCGATTTCCAGTTGTAATTAGCGCGTCCGGCTATTCCCTGGTTCCGGCGTGCAATGCCGTTCTTAACATCTGTACCGATATTCTGGGTAAATACCTTTGAGCTCTGATTGTACTTAAATACCGCTCCGAAAGTATGAGGCCCGAAGCTACGGTTATAATGAGTTTCCCATTCAAAGAATTCCCGTTTGTCTCCATCGGAGCCGGACGACTGGGTCATCTTTTGTTCTTCTGCTGCGCGCGTAAATACCAGTTCACCATCGTTTCGGAGGCGGTCGGCATTCCACACCTCAGGCCGCTTGAACCGCTTAATATAATTGTTATTGTAGGTGTCATATCCAAACCTTCCTAAAAAGCGAAGTCCCTGGGTAATGAAGTCTAACTTTTGATCCAGGTTTAAAGTCGTTTGAATGTTATTTTTCCAGCTCTGATTGTATCCGGTCATGGTACCCTGTACCCATGGATTGAGGTTGTCGTCCTTTCCTGTCCATGAAGGAATTCTGCCATTCGAATATACCTGGGGCATCATAATCGGATTATAACCCATCAGTGAAGTCCAGATGGCGTCGGTTCCTGCTCCGGGGTCGTTCTGCTTCCTTAAAGAACCGG
>JBQGEO010000242.1:0-2186 GCA_052039655.1 Pararcticibacter sp. | reverse complement strand
TTGATATTAAAGTGAGTGCCTAATACCTGCACACTTAATGATGACGTCTGCACAATAAAAGGCTTGTGAGGCTTTCTGCTCACTTCGAAATAAGCCTCTCCGTCAATCGATACAATCCTTTGGTCTTCTTTAAATGACTTGGGATAGGAAAAAGTACTTTCCGGACCAAGTACCACCCTGGTACCATCTTCAAGCACAAATTGCTTCTTCTGTCCGGACGTGGTCGTCACCACCTGATATTCCAAACTTGCGGATGTACGTAAGCGGCTGTAAGTAAACCATCCGGTAACAAGTCATATAATTACGGCAGCAATTGCGAGGGGGTAATAGTGGTAGCTGCGAATCTTAACAGAACGTAATTCACCTCTGTCTGAAGCTATTTTTGCATGTAGTTTAACCAAAGCATGCAGACTTTCTGCGTCAGCAGGCCGTTTGGGAGCTAACCATACCGTTTTTACCTCCTCAAATGTCTGTTCATTCCTTTTATCTGCAGCAATCCAGTCAGCCAGCTTCTCATTTTCTTCTGTACTGGTTTGATTGGAGAGATATCTGGTAATCAGCAGGTAAAGCTCTTGTTCTTTCAACTTTCACTATTTTACGTTTAAGACGTAAAGCAGAAAGAATATCATGACATGGGAATGATTTTTTTTTAAAGAGGGGAATTATCGAACCGATAGCTTTCTTTCAGGAATTTAACTGCCCTGTACATCTGTGTTTTAACGGAGTTGACAGAAATATCCAAAAGATCAGCAATTTCCTGGTATGTGAGATTATCCTCCCTGCTCATGCGGAAGATCACCTGCATTTTTTCCGGTAACATCTTAACCAGGCGTTCCAGTTGTTCAGACAGTTCTTTAAAGTTCAGGATTTGATCCGGGGTTGCATAATCAGCATTTAACTCCGTATGGATGTCTTCCATGACCTCAAAAACAACTGACTTATGTTTGCGATAATGATCGTAAATATTGTTTTTAACCGATTTGTACAGAAATGAAGAAAGAGAAGTATGTACGATAATGGATTTGCGGTTCTGCCAGAATCTATGAAATACCTCCAGTACCACATCTTCTGCCGCATCAGTAGGATAAGGTAAAAGTGATTTGCTAAAACGTAGCAGATTCGAATAGTATTTTAAAAATAAAAGGTCAAAAGCCTGTGACTCTCCGTCTTTAATACGCCCGAGCAATTGGATATCTTCTGAGTGATGAGCGTTCATATCGCATCAAAGGTGCTGTTGGTGTGTTAATTGGTTGTTAAATATAGTTTAATAAATCAGGAATTCAAATCCGGTTGCAAATGCTGGCCGGTAATTTTTCAATCTCAAATATCTACATTTGTGAGGGTACTAATTTATCAGATACTATCACTATGAAACACCATGCTATATCAATCCGCCCATTTATCGGAGCAAAAGACTTTGAGCTATCCCGGGACTTTTACCGTACGCTGGGTTTCCAGGAAAGCGTCATTTCTCCGGGGATGTCTCTTTTTGAAACAGGAAACATCGCATTCTACCTGCAGAATGCTTATGTAAAGGACTGGATAGACAACACGATGCTCTTTATGGAAGTTGAAGATGCAGACTTCTATTTTCAGCAATTAACTGCCATGAATCTTCCTGACAAATATCCAGGTGCAAGGGTTTCTCAGGTAAGAGATGAGTACTGTGGCAAGGAGTGTTTTTTGCATGATCCCTCCGGTATACTCTGGCATTTCGGACAGTTCCGCTAATTCTACCTATCAAAAGATAGTAAGATTATCTTTTGATAGGTACAGGCGTTATCATCTGTTTCAAACGCTGATGACGAAAGCCTTGAGCGAAGCCATCTTTCCGTCCCGAAAGTACCAGACATCACAGTAGGAATAATCTGTTACTTTTCCGCTTTCATCTTTCATGCTGATTTTTCCGATTGCGGTAACGAAGTCGCCCTCTGAAATCAGGTTTTCGATATCGAATTGAGGCGGCTCAGTGTATGCCTCTTTCATATACTCACGGACGGCGTCCTTGCCACGTAATATCCGGTCGCCCACAAACTCCCATACCACGTCATCAGTGCAGAAAGATAAAAATCCCTCGTTGTTACCTTCAGAGACAAAGGTATTGGCTTTTAACAGTACAGATTTATTTGAATTCATATCACTGCTTAAAGGATTGTCAGGCTGGATTTGTTTCGATACTTTTGTTA
>JBQGEO010000241.1:0-3891 GCA_052039655.1 Pararcticibacter sp. | reverse complement strand
TTTACTCTCATCAGGATCTTTTCGCGCTGTAAGCGAATGTTTCACATCAATTCGGAGGCCATCGGAATTACCATCATCATCAAATTCGGAAACACCGGCAATAGTACTGTCAGTTGATACTTCCTTTACAGCCCTTCTTTTGATGAAATGTTCATTACCGCTAAACTCACTCACCCTCGCATTATCTGACACTTTTAACCCCTCAGTCTTACTGGCAATCATCAGAGAAGCTTCGTATAATAGCTGGTTCCCTTTGTACTGAAAGCCAAGTCCTCCGCTCTGGTCATTTGAGCTGAATCCGATCCTGCCATTACTGGTAACGGTAGTCGCAAGGTTTTCAGTTGTAATGTTCATATAGTCAAGTGCAACAGCCAGGGTGAAGTTTTCATAATCATGATAGGAAGACTCCTCGTCAGAATACTCAATCCTAAACTCAACCGGTGAATTATCAGGAGTACCGGAATTTACCGATACTAGAAAAGGCCCTATCATACTTTTGCTCTCAAGCGTGCGCAGAGAGCCGACATTCACTGCACCTCCCTGCACCGAAACATAAGGGTTATCACTCTTCAGCGACACTTTCAGACCCATGGAAGGGGCCAGATAGTTTTTAAGCTCAAGATAAATACTAAAGGTACTACCGGCCATAAAGCTTCCGCTGTTATCATCACGAGTGATGATGTTCTGAGACCTCACAGCCGGACTCGTATTTTCAGTAAGAGCCCTGAATACATTTAACCGCCCTTTTCCAAGTCTTTGCGCATAAGCCTCATTCTGGTCATCTATGTCATCTGCAGTGACCCTCAGAAGCTCTCCGATCTGCTGCATAGAAAGATCTGTACGGTAGGATTTCACAAGTGCAGCTGCACTGGAGACTATTGGCGTGGCCATAGACGTCCCGGAAAGATATCCATAAGTATTCGGAAAACGGGTGCTGAAGATCCCTTCTCCAGGAGCAGAGATAGATACAAAACCTCCAAAATTGGACGTCCCTGCTTTTCTGTCACTGGCACCCACGTTAGCCACGGCCATAACGCCTTTATAACCCGCCGGGTAGTCAGGAGTAGAAACGTTGTGATTCCCCGCGGCAGCAACTATCAAACTGCCTTTACTTATTGCATAGTTAACCACATCCTCTCCATAAAGACTCCTTTCCTGGCTGCCCCATGAACAGTTGACAATATTTGCACCATTATCAACAGCATACTTGATTCCGTCGTATCCATAATAAATATCTTCCGCATTATCATCCGCTGCAACTTTCACGATCAGCAATTTCGCATTAGACGAAATACTGGCTATCCCCTTATTATTATTTGATAATGCAGCAGCAAGACCACTTACATGCACCCCATGATCATTGAGGGGCCTTGTCACACCAGGATTATCATCCTGCCGGGGAGAGGCTGCGCTTGCCCCTATCAGGTCGATCCCTCCTATGATACTTGAGGAAAGATCCTCATGGGTAAGATCAGAGCCTGTATCAACTATTCCAATGACAATCTCCCCCGAATTTGTCAGAACATTCCAGGCAAGAGACGCTTTCACCTGTTCCAGGTAATTCTGAGCCATTGAATAATAAGGATCATTTGGGGTATAGTTTACATGGGCTATATAATTCGGCTCGGCATATTCAACATCACCGTCTTTCAACAATTCATTGACAACGGTTTCTATACCAGCCTCACCGGAATATCTAAGTTCATAGATCCTGCTTAACCCTATTCTATCAACCTCCTTTGAAACAGCACTTTTGTCTTTTGACAAACCCGCAGGAAACTTTTGGGTAAGGGATGTCATCACAGCCGATCTCAGTGTTAGAGAAGGCACTGACGACAATGTCTTTGCTCCTGAAGCTTTCTCTTTAAATTTAACGATAACACTTCCCCCGATATAGTCGCGGGAACTGGTAGCTGCCGGCAGCTTAAAAACTTTTTTCCTGCTATAGTTAGTTTGGGCGAAGGACGAAACGCTAAATAACAACAGAAACAGAAAAGGTAGTAATCTCTTCATCCTTATCTTTTTATTAAACTAAGATAGAAATGATTTACTTTATTTCAACACATCAAGCACCCTGAACATTTTCTGTTTTATTGACGAAGTGCTGCCATTGTAATGATTGGTGATAAATGTGAACACTAAGGGTGTGCCGTCCGCACTTTTCTGGTAACCGGCATAAGCAAGAACCTTCCTGATACTACCGCTTTTCATCTTCATGTTATTGTAAAGAGGAAGGCTTTCGTAGAAGCTGCTGAACCACTTTTCTTTTCCCGCCGACTGAAGTATCCTGGTCATAGCTAAGGTGGTGATGCGGTTCTCCGGGGACAGGCCGCTGCCATCCAGGATATCTATTGCACGCCGGTCCACTCCCAGCCTCTTCATCCAGTAATCCGCAATCAGATCCGCCCCATCCGCAAAATCAGCTGATCTTACTTGTTTAACGGCCATGGTCTTCAGAATATTCTCTGCATAAAGGTTAAGGCTTTTTTGATTCAGCCAGTAAATGATCCTTGATAGTTCAGGCGAATAATACTGATCTATGACAGTTGCCGCCGGCTTTGCCGGGTCGCCCTCCAGGTTCAGTTTCCTGACAGTCGTGGCAATTCCGGAAGTAAGCACCCCACCGCCCGCAAGCTTATTACGCAGATCGGATGCAAGCTGAAATGCAGGATCCGGCATAGACACCATAACAGTCTTCCGCAGATCTATTCCATAGCTTCCCCTGACATAAACGATGTCCGTATAAGGTGAAGAAAATGCATAAACATTATCTCCGCTTCCCGCAGATCCTGTAGATACCTCATTCACCACGTTCAGTCCTTCAATTCCAGGATTCATCTTTTCAATAGTAATGGGAGCACCGGGTTTGCTGCCAGGTCTGATAGTCAGTCCGAACTGGTTTTCCTGCCACGTACAGGAACTGGCCCCTGCACCATAATAATTACCGATATCCTGCCATATCCAGCCAAGAGGTATATTGGCAGTACCAAACAAACTGTCATCTGTAATAATGCGGCCCTGGATCTTTGTGATGCCCGCTTTTTTAACTGCATTCAGCCACCGGGTTAAGAGAATATCCGATTTGGTTTGCTCATACCGGGAACTGCCAAGAGCTGGATCTCCGCTTCCTCTTAATATAAGATCGCCGCTCAGGACACCATTCGTTATCGTTCCGGTGTACCCTAATGAGGTCTCCCATTTAAAGTCACTGCCCAGTAAGTTAAAAGCAGTTACCGAGGTCACGGTCTTCAGTGTCGAGGCAGGAGCCAGTCCCATCTCTTCATTGTTTGAAAACATGACGTCGCCTGTTTCTGCATTCAGAACACACAATGAGCTAATGCCATATTTCATCTGATCATCCTTTTCGAAGGAAGAATAAGCTGCAGCAATTCTCTTTGCGAGAGGCTGTGCAGAACCCGGGAAAACAATTAGAAGAAGAAAAACACAAAGAATATAAGATCTCAGATCCGGATGCTGGCAATCCGCTCTCCGGACACCATTTATTGATTACTAAAAACTAAAAAACTGGTTTAAGAAGCCCTTAAACCAGTTAGATATATGTTGCCGGCAAAATGACCAGCTGTAATTTATCAGGGCAGGAATACGTTTCAGAGAAGGCCGTTCTTTTTCATATATTCCGCAATCTGCACAGCATTTGTTGCTGCTCCTTTTCGCAAATTATCCGCCACAACCCACAAATTCAGGGTATTCGGCTGCGGCTCATCCCTCCGGATTCGTCCAACCAAAACCTCGTCCTTTTCATGAGCATCCATCGGCATCGGATATTTCAGATTTGCCGGATCATCAACAACGATCAGGCCTTCCTGCTGCTCCAGCAGAGACCTGACCTCTGCAAGGTCAAAATCATTCTCAAATTCAATATTTACCGAC
>JBQGEO010000240.1:0-3816 GCA_052039655.1 Pararcticibacter sp. | reverse complement strand
CCTGTTTTAATGCCTTGTCGTCATTGGCTGTAAACTTAACGTTTAAGCGGGTGGTGCTTTTGAGGAGGACTGTAATGGCCTTGTCCGGAGCAATAGCGAAAACCGGGCTGGTAAAGTCGCCGTCCATCGTGATCATGACAGTCGTTTTTGTTGAGCGGCCTCCCCGGTCGAGCACCGTAATCTCCAGCGGGAAATTGTCTCCCTTCAGATCCTTCTTTGTAGTAAACTTGTAGCTCAGATCATAAGCATACACCGTGCTGTCAAGGGTCAGATCAATCGTTTTGTCCAGATTGAATTCCGTGTTTTTCATGTTGACGGATTTGATACCGTCTTTGTCTTCGATCCTGGCCTGGATAACGAATTCGCGTCCCGGTTCTGTCGATATACGGTCTGATGCCGCTTCAATAGTAGGGGGTAATCCGTCTACATCTTTGACGTCATCTTTCTTACATCCACACAACAGGCACACAGCAAGCAATAGCAGGGTAAAGTACCTTTTCATATAATTTAAGTTTTGGTTATAAACTGTAACAAAAGTAGGCTGACCACCTTCCGGCATGCGCATACAGATCCGTCAATTGTAGATCGCAGATCGGTCATTTCCGTGATAAACTGCGCTTCAGGCCTCTTGCAAGGCCCGCAATTGTTATCTTTGAAGCAGGAATTAATAAATTATATGCCTGCAAAACTACTCTGTTTATTTTGCCTGATCTCACTTACACTGTTTGGACAAACCCGCAGTTATGATATAAAAAAATTGGGTATCGAACAAGGGATCTCCAGCAATTATGTAGTGAGCATCACCCAGGACAGGAAGGGTTTTCTGTGGTTCGCAACAGAGTCGGGGCTCAACAGGTTCGATGGTAGCAAATTCAGGGTCTACAAAAAGAACCAGGGGTTTTCCTCCATCAGCGGAAACGAACTGAACAAAGTATACGCAGACAAATATGAGGATGTGGTGTGGATTGCCACGCAAAGGGAGGGTTTGAACAAGTTTGACTGCAATACAGAGAAGCTGACGCATTATAAGCACGACGATGCCCGCCCGGCGGGAATTATTACCAACGATATTACGGATATCAGCAATTCAGGAAACGGGAATCTCTGGATCTCGACCTATTACAGGGGAGTCGAGTATTTTGATAAGAAGAGCGACACCTTTACCCACTACAATAGGGCTACGGTCCCGGGAATGGTGAGCGACAATGTGTGGTCGGTCAGCGAAGACGGTAAAGGCAATCTATATATCGGCCATGTAAACGCCGGTCTGAGCATCCTTTCATTAAAAGATAGGAAAATACGGAATTTCAGGCACCGTGCCGGCGATGAGGGGAGTTTACCCGGCGACGAAGTGAAAACCGTCTATGTCGACAGGAGTGATAACGTGTGGATCGGTACGAATAATGGCCTGGCCCTGTTTAATAGTGAGAGAGGGTCATTTGTGGTCTTCAAACATGATCCGGCTAACAGTTTGTCGCTGTCTGCTAACTCTGTTTATACCATCCGTCAGCTTCACGACGGGAAACTTTGGATCGGTACTGAGAAAGGAGGGATCAGTATTTTAGATATCAAGCACAATATGTTCCTGGATCCCCGGCATATTTCCCTCGACCATATTTCCTACAGTGATGACGACAGTGGTTTATCGAATCCAACTATCCGCAGTATTTTCCAGGACTCATTTAACAATATCTGGCTGGGAACCTACGGAGGAGGCGTCAATTTTATCGGGCACCGGCCCCCGATGTTCAGAACATGGACGTATTCACCCATCCAGACCAGGAAAGAGGTCTTAAGCAACCCTGTGGCCTGGGGAATAAGCAGCGATACGAGGGGCAGGATATGGGTGGGAACCGACGGGGGAGGCATCAATATTTTTCAGAACGGAAGACGAACCGGAACTATCAGCAGGCAGGCAGACAAGATAGCCGACGATGCGGTTTTGACCTCCATGCGCGACAACGCAGGGAATCTATGGTTTGGAACTTTTAAAGGAGGTGTGAATGTTTTAAACCCTCAGGGTCAGCGGGTCATACATTTCGGAGCAGGCGGCAACGATTCAGATATCCGGTGTTTTTACGAAGACAGTGACCATATCATCTGGGTGGGAAGCAGCAGCGGCTTGTACCAGTATAATACTCTGACGAAACAGTACAAACTTTATTCTTCCGAAAATTCGAAGATCCCGGGAAACCTGGTCCGGGCAGTTTCAAAAGATAACAAAGGACAATTATGGGTAGGTTTTTTTGGCCAGGGACTTGCTGTCCTCGATAAAGACCTTCGCATCGTGAAGACGCATGACACTTATTCCGGCTTTCCTTCCAATACAGTAAATTATATCTACAGGGACAGGAAGGGCGGAATGTGGGTGGCTACCGGTGAAGGGCTTGTCTGGTTCAGGACCGGCGGTTCCTATCAGGTCTTCACTGAAAAAGATGGCCTCAGCAACAGCCATATCCGGGCTATAACGGAAGATGCAAATGGCAATATCTGGTTCAGCACCATAGGAGGCATCAGCCGTTTTATGCCTTCGCAGAAGAGGTTCTTTAATTACGACTATCACCACGGAGTTCCGCTGGGAGATTTCATGAGCGGTTCTGTGACAAAAGACCCAGGCGGAAAGATCTACTTCGGTTCTCAAAACGGGGTATGCTACTTTGACCCTTTACTGATTCCAACGCATATTAAGTTGCCCGAAACCATTATTACGGGATTCAAAGTGTATCAAAATCAGCTGAAAGCGGATAACATAAGCGATCTTCCTGTGAACTCCGCTGTTCACTTAAATTACCGGCAGAATACTTTCAGTGTTTCCTTTGATGTCCTTGATTTTTCGCTGAACCAGTTAACGGAGTACGCTTATATGCTCAGGGGGCTATCTGATTCATGGAATCAGGTGCAGGGAGATAATTCGGTTACTTTCAGGAATATCCCTCCCGGTACATACGAATTGCTGATCCGGTCGAGAATTAAAAACCAGGACTGGAAGGACAACATCACTTCTCTGAGAATTGTGATTTCTCCTCCTTTCTGGCTTACCTGGTGGGCAAAGGCGATTTATCTGCTGGCCGCCGGAGTGACCGGATGGTTTATCCTGAGATTCTATAAACGAAAGCTCAACCTGGAGAACTCTCTCGTACTCGAAAAGATGAATCATCGCCATGAGCAGGAGCTGCATGATGAGCGTATCCGCTTCTTTACAAATATTACCCATGAACTGCGTACCCCGCTGACCCTCATTCTCGGGCCGCTGGAAGACCTCAAAGGAGAAGCAGGCCTTTCAGAAAATCATTCTTCCAGGATATCTGTAATTCATAAAAGTGCTTCGCGGCTTCTGACACTGATCAATCAACTCCTGGAATTTCAGAAAACCGAGAGCCAGAACAGAAAACTAACCGTGCTGCGCGGAAATATCGAACAACTGGTCCTCGAAACGGGATTAAAGTATAAGGAATTGAATACCATGATCGCTCACATCCCGCAGGGCAAGCAAAATACTGCCTTTTTGTGTATACTTGAACGCATTGGAAAGCAGATTATCCAGAATGGTAGCTACGATATCCGGGTCGAAATACAACGTGGTGTAGCTGGTTTCTGAAACGATGCTGAAATCAACGTTTTTATTGGTATTCAACTCCTTATACTTTAAACCCGTTTCGAGGACCAGTTGTTCGATGTTTCCGCGCAGCACGGTGAGTTTTCTGTTCTGGCTCTCGGTTTTCTGAAATTCCAGGAGTTGATTGATCAGTGTCAGAAGCCGCGAAGCACTTTTATGAATTACAGATATCCTGGAAGAATGATTTTCTGAAAGGCCTG
>JBQGEO010000239.1:0-2850 GCA_052039655.1 Pararcticibacter sp. | reverse complement strand
GGATGCCCGCAGGGCTTCTACCTGCACTTTCAGAAATTCTTCCAGTTCCCGGAAGCGTTTACTGTTTTCTGCAAAAGTCTCATCAAGATCCCTATTCAGTTCCTTTAATGCCGGAATCACCTTTAGCCTTATCTTATTCCTGGCATATTTATCAGAGGCATTGGAACTATCTTCCCTGAAAGGTATACTCTCCTGATCAACATATTTGTCAATCTCCTCCCTTTTGAGGAACAGCAGAGGGCGGATAACATCCCCCCGTTTGGGGAGAATACCATGGAGCCCTGATATCCCGGTTCCCCTGATAAGATTTAACAGCACGGTTTCCGTTGCATCACTCTGGTGATGGGCGGCGGCGATGTACCGGTAATCGTTTTCTGTCTTTATTTTTTCGAACCACTCATACCGGAGCGTGCGTGCGGCCATCTGGATGGATATGCCGTTTGCCTCGGCATAAGCGCCTGTTTCGAATTTTATCTTAAAAAAAGGCACTTTCATGTGGCTGGCTAACTCCTCCACAAACAGTTCGTCTGCATCAGATTCCTTTTCCCTCAGGCCGAAATTGCAGTGAGCAATACCAAAATTGAGTTTCGCGTCGTTAAACAGATGCACCATGAATACAGAATCCCTTCCTCCGCTAACCGCAAGCAGTACTTTATCTGACTCCTCAAAGAGCTCATGTTGTTTAACATAGGACAGAAATCGTTCCGTTGGTAACATGTGTCAAAGGTATAGATTAGATACGAGAGGGGGAGTAAGTTGAAAGTGAAAAGTTGAAAGTTCAAAGCAGAAAGGCTGAAGTAAATTAGAGGGTAAGCTGGAAGTTATTACCTGCGCAGTCTGATAGCTAACCGGTAACGCGCTTCCGCAGCTGTTTACTAATAGCTATTCCGCAGCGAATAAAGGAATTTTACATAAGTTTGCACCGTGAGAAAAATTGCTTTTCTTTTTATTCTGTTAATGGCCGTACTGAAGGTGTCTGCGCAACGTCGAAGCCAGATTCAGCTTACCAGTTCGCTATTGGTCAAAGGGATAGAATCATCAAATTCAGCCGCCCGGTTTATCCGCCCGGTATTTACACATGAAGGATCAACCCTTGCAGCGGACAGTGCCGATTATAACCAGGCGGGAAACGCTTTTGATGCATATGGACATGTGGTGATCACGCAGCCCGACGGTACAGTGATCTATTCAGACCTGCTGAACTACGATGGAAATACCAGGATTGCTATCCTCACCCACAATGTAAGGATGGTTGATAAAGACGCTATCCTCACAACTAATTATCTCACCTATAATATGGGTACAAAAATCGGCACCTATATAGGAGGGGGCAAGATAGAAAACGGTCAGAATGTATTGACCAGCAAAAATGGATATTATTTTGCTAATACGAGGGATGCCTATTTCAGATATGATGTAGTAGTAAATACCCCTGACGCCTTAATCAAAACAGATACTCTTAAATATAATACAGAGTCTAAAATATCATGGTTCTACGGGCCTACCAATATTTATGGGAAAGGACAGAATAAACAGTCAAAACTATATACAGAAAACGGACGGTATAACACGCTGACGGATCAGGCATGGTTCGGGAAAAACAACCTCTATACAGAAGGTACAAAATCGCTTAAAGGAGACAGTCTTTTCTATGATGGAAAGGCGGGCTTCGGAAAGGCTATTAATAACATAACCTTTACAGATACAGAACAAAAGGTCACTTTGAAAGGTAACCAGGGGATTTACCGGAAGGGTGACGAGAGCGCACTGGTAACGCGAAATGCCTATGTGGTCATCGAAACAGAACAGGATTCGGCAAAAGTAGATTCGATTTGGATGACGGCTGATACCCTCAGGACGAAGCTTATTCCAATGAAAGAATTTGTTTCTGCCACGAACGAGGAGCTCAAATCTGATGCTGAAATAAGTACAGACCCTGTGATAGAGGGCGAAGGTATTGTAGTGCCTGTCCAGAATCCGCTACCTAAGCCGGTTGCAGCAGCGCCTCCCGTAGCCGCGCCGGAGGAAAAAGGCAAGGGAAGAAAGCGAAAGAAAAAGAACATCGCGGCAGATGTAACTCCTGCAACAGATTCGTTAAAAAGCACGCGTACACCTGACGTCATCAAACCTCCCGGAGCAACAGATTCTGTCGCTGTCAAAACGGATTCATTAAAGCACATTGATTCATTAAAGCGGGTTGTGCCTCCCACTAAAGGGCGGCTAGCAGACACTGTAAAAAAGGCGGCTAAACCGGGCATTACAATGGCTGACAGTGCGTCGAAAAAGGCACTTCAAAAAGATTCCTTAGCTAAGAAGCCGTTAAATCCGGCTGATACAGTTAAAGTAAGGGTAATTTACGCATTTCATAAAGTCAAGATATTTAAGTCTGACCTTCAGTCAAGATCAGATTCTGCCTTCTATAGCTATGCAGATTCCATTATCAGGATGTATAAAAATCCGATCATCTGGACCCAGGGATCTCAGCTTACCGCTGATACGATTTACATGCAGATGAAAAACAGGAAGCTGGATAACATGCTTTTGCAGCACAACGGATTCGTTGTCAGTACAGAGGGAGACTCGACTAAATTTAACCAGGTGAAGGGCAAGGTTATCACGGGCCTGTTTGAAAACAGCAGGCTTAAAAGCATGTTTGTGGACGGAAATGCGGAGAGCATTTATTATACCCTGGAAGATAGCGCGTATACAGGGATGAACCGGTCACTAAGCAGCAGAATGCGGCTCACCTTTGGCGACAATAAGCTGCAGCAGGTGATGTTTGTCCGGAAGCCTGAAGGTAAGTACTATCCGATTGAAAATATGCCGAAGGACATCGAAATCCTTGATGGA
>JBQGEO010000238.1:0-6489 GCA_052039655.1 Pararcticibacter sp. | reverse complement strand
CGACGAGAAGGTAAGACGCATCCTGAGGGTGATGTTCAAGACGCAGATGTTCGGCAAGCGGCCCCAGGGGGCGTATGCGACAAAAGAACACGCAGCTGTTGCCAAAAAGGTCGCTGAAGAGGGGATCATCCTTCTTCAGAATAAAAAGAATGTGCTGCCGCTCAATCGCCAGTCAGTCAAAACGATTGCTGTTATAGGGGCGAATGCAAACCGGGAAAACGCAATGGGAGGGGGAAGTTCCCAGGTGAGGCCCCGTTATGAGATCACGCCGCTCAAAGGCTTGCAGAACCTGGCGGGTAATAGTATCGGCCTTCGGTTTGAACAGGGATATACAATTGCCCGCAATGCAAAGGCTGATCCTGCTCTGATAGAGAAAGCAGTTGAAGCAGCAAAATCGTCGGAGATTGCCATTGTCGTTGGAGGCTGGACTCATGGGTATGACTACGCGATATGGGATGATAATAAATACGACACAGAGGGCTATGATAAGCCCGATATGAAGATGCCCTTTGGGCAGGATGAACTGATCACTGCTGTGGCAAAGGCAAATCCCAATACCATCGTTGTTCTGTACGGAGGCGGCCCTATTGATATGACTGCATGGGCAGACAAAGTAAAGGGGATTATTCAGGCCGGGTATCCCGGTCAGGAAGGCGGAGATGCGCTTGCTGAAATCCTTTTTGGCGATGTGAACCCTTCAGGAAAGCTTACGGTTACTTTCCCCAAAAAACTGGAAGATTCTCCCGCTCATAAACTGGGTGAGTATCCCGGTGACAGTGTAAACGTTCATTATAAGGAAGATATTTTCGTAGGATACCGTTATTTCGATACGTATAAGGTGCAGCCTCTGTTTCCTTTCGGACATGGTTTGTCGTATACAAGCTTCAAATACAGCCCTCTCTCAACCGCAGTTTCAAATGGTCTTGTGACGGTTACTATGACCATACAGAATACCGGGACCAAGGCAGGAGCAGAGGTGGTTCAGTTGTATGTTAAGGATAAGAAAGCATCTGTAAAGCGTCCCGAAAAGGAGCTGAAGGGATTTCAGAAAGTCTTTCTTAAACCCGGCGAGTCAGGTACAGTGACGTTCCGCCTGGATAAAGACGCATTCAGTTTCTTCGACGAAAAGGCAGGGAAGTGGGTGCAGGAAGCAGGTGATTTCGAACTGCTGACCGGAAGTTCTTCAAGAGATATCAGGGCGAAGAGTAAAGTGAAACTGTAACTCAGTAAATAAAAGAGCCCGCAGCAAGCAGGCTCTTTTATAGATCATCCATTCTGCTTATCCTGCCGTTCTTGATGTCAGACATGCCTTTTTTAACTAACGAAATATTGTCACGATCTAAAAACCATTTATCCCCACTGGGGCTGGGATTCTTTACGTCAGAGTAAGGAATACCAACGGCATCTAGAATTTTCACCAGCATATCTCGTTTGCTTTTACTTTTTGGCTCAATTGTAATCCGTTCCATATTGACACCCTTTTTAACAAAAATACCAATCTTTTTGAAAAGTATAAAGCAGCAGCAGAAGGGCAGCTTCATTATTTCTCCGGAAAAAAATCCAAACCTCTTTTTAAAACCAAATAAATATTCCTACTTTAACCGGTGAATTGTTAATTCTACACTTATCCAATTTTTTGTAGTTGAAAGGGGAAAAAACCGGCGCTGGTTAAAAATGAAAGGGGCGCTATAGTTTTTTGTAGAATTTCATTCATATTTTCGAGAATATAATACCTTTGCGAGGGACTTCTGAACGAGGTATTTATAAAGTAAATTAACAATTAAAACGATATAATAAATTAAAAGATTAGCAAACCTGAATTTCAATGAACACGCTGGAAACGAACGATTACATTATTTTCTTCATCTACTTCTTGATGGTTGCCGGATATGGCTGGTGGATTTACGCAAAGAAAAAATCTGAAAGCTCTGGCTCAAGAGATTACTTCCTCGCAGAAGGCTCTTTAACCTGGTGGGCAATCGGGGCTTCCCTGATCTCGTCGAACATCTCTGCTGAACAGTTCGTAGGGATGAGCGGATCGGGCTTTAAGATTGGATTGGCAATCTCAACCTATGAGTGGATGGCTGCTGTAACACTTGTGTTTGTAGCCGTGTTTTTTATTCCCGTATATCTTAAAAATAAGATCTATACCATGCCGCAGTTCCTGCATCAGCGCTATAACGGTACAGTAGCGATGGTAATGGCAGTGTTCTGGTTGTTATTATACGTCATTGTAAACCTGACATCCATCATGTATCTTGGTGCGATTGCGGTGAGTGGTGTTTCCGGAATTGATCTGAACTGGGCAATGATCGGCCTTGCTGTCTTCTCCATTATCATTACACTCGGCGGAATGAAGGTGATCGGGTATACCTCCGTTGTTCAGGTATTCTTCCTGATCCTGGGTGGTCTTGCTACAACTTACATTGCTTTAACCCAGGTTGCAGAGCATTTTGGTACTCCCGGCGTCATCGGTGGTCTGAAGCAAATGATCACACATGCTCCTGAGCATTTCAAAATGATCATTCCGAAGACCGATCCTAACTTCATTGATCTTCCCGGTCTTTCTGTTCTTCTGGGTGGTATGTGGATTGTGAACCTGAACTACTGGGGATGTAATCAGTACATTGTGCAAAGAGCCTTAGGCGCTGATCTGAAAACAGCCCGTACCGGTATTCTTTTTGCTGCTTTCCTGAAACTGTTAATGCCTGTGTTAATCGTTGTTCCGGGAATTGCTGCCTACGTTCTTCACGAGGCAAAATCTGGTTCATTTACGTCTATTGAAAATCCTGACAGTGCATATCCGGTTCTCCTGAACCTGCTTCCTGTAGGATTAAAAGGTCTTTCTTTTGCCGCCCTTACCGCTGCTGTGGTAGCTTCACTGGCAGGAAAAGTAAACAGTATTGCCACCATCTTTACTCTTGACATTTACAAGAAGGTTTTCAATACCGGAGCCAGTGAAAAGAATCTCGTTATAGTAGGAAAGATCACGGTTATTGTTTCGACTATCCTAGGAGTGGTTATTGCCCCTCACCTGGGAATGGATAAGCAGGGTGGATTTCAATACATCCAGGAGTATACAGGTTTCGTATCTCCGGGTATCTTCGCCATGTTCATCCTCGGTTTCTTCTGGAAGAAGGCAACTTCTAACGCTGCACTTTTTGCAACGATCGGAGGGTTCATTTTCTCTGTAATATTCAAATTCCTTCCGGGATGGATGGACCTCAGTTTCCTTCACCCTATTGGTTTCGCTATTCAAAATGCCTCTGGTGTATATGAGATTCCGTTCCTTGACCGTATGGGATTTGTGTTCGTGATCTGTATTGTCGGAATGTACATGATCAGTTTATATGAAACCCGAAAAGGCGTAAAACCGGAAGCTCTTGAAATCGATACAAGAATGTTTAAAACTAACCCTGGATTTATCGCCGGTTCTTTAATTATCACCGGAATCCTGGTTGCCCTTTATACTATATTCTGGTAGGAATATTAAGATATCATAAAACAAAAAGAGGACACCGGCCGGTGTCCTCTTTTTGTTTTATACTGCTGCTATCTTTTTACGGATAAACATCCGCCCTGAAATAAGCGCTGCGTAACTGACCAAAGAACATGCTGCAATTACCATAGACATCGGAATTGCCGTGCCATTATGAAAGTAACTCACCGCAGCAGATGCGAGAGCTGCTATGATCATCTGCATGCTGCCTGCCAGTGCTGAGGCGATTCCCGCATTCTGCTCAAATGGTTCGAGGGAAAGCGCAGTTGAGTTAGGGAAAACAAAACCCTGTAGCATCAGGTACATGAAGATACAAATAAACGTTCCGGTGCTGCCAATAAAACCAGCCTGCGTTCCGGTAAACAATATTATGCCGGTGATACATTGAAGGGTTGCTGCGATAATCACGATCTCCCTGCTCGTCTTTTTTTTCAGGAAAAGCCTGTTTAGCTGACTTGCCGCAATAAGGCCGGCCGCATTGATCCCGAATATCCATCCATACTGTGTTTCCGTCATGCCAAAGAGCTTCATGAAAACAAACGGAGAGCCTGATATATAAGCAAACATTCCTGCTGAAGCAAACCCGCTTACCACGGCATATGTCAGAAACATAGGCTGCTTTAACACAACATAGAAGCGGTTTAGCACTGCTGCGGGGTAGAGCTGTACCGATTCGTCAGATCCCTTGCTTTCGGGAAGGAACCGTACTGTAGCCGTTAACAGGAAAATAGAAATGAATGTTAACAGAAAAAAGATGTAACGCCATCCAAAGCTCTCCGTAAGAAAGCCTCCGATAGTTGGCGCAATGATGGGTGCAACTCCCATTATGAGCATCAGCATAGAAAAGATTTTTGCAGTTTCAGATACAGGGAAGAGATCTCTCACCATTGTGCGGCTGATCACTATCCCCGAACATCCTCCTAAAGCCTGAAAAAAACGCAGGATGATAAGCGCGTTTACAGAATCTGTGAGTGAACAGCCAAAGGATGCGATCAGATATATGCTTAGTCCGGCAATCAGGGGAACCTTCCGTCCGTAACGCTCTATGATAGGGCCGAAGAAGAGCTGCCCTGCTGAGATTCCTATAAAAAAACTGGTCAGAGATAGTGCGACATGAGAAATATCGGTGCGCAGATCTTCCGCGATAGACGGAAAGCCCGGCAGGTACATATCAATAGAAAGTGAGCCGATAGCTGTTAAGGCTCCCAGGGTCACGATCATTGCAGTTTGGTTCTTTCGCATATTAAATGAAAAAGCCGGCACCATGCCGGCTTAAAATAAATACAACAATAAGGGGCTAAACGTTTGTGGCGTTCTGCCTTACATTTCGATAATTGCCTTTATAACACCGTTTTCAGGTTTCAGCCAACCCGCAAACTCATCTTTTACCTGGTCGAACTGAACCCGGTGGGTGATATAGGTAGCCGGGTTTACCAGGCCCTTCTTCATCGAAGATATAACATGTTCGAAGTCCTCACGGGTTGCGTTTCTGCTGCTCATAAGGGTTGCTTCTCTTTTATGGAATTCCGGATGACTTACGATCAGCTCTCCTTTTTGAAGTCCTACAAGAACATAGCGGGCTCCGTGTGCCATGTAGAGAAATCCGTTGTTAATCGCTTTCTGGCTGCCTGTTGCATCGATCACCACTGTCGGAAAATCGCCGTTGGTGATCTCCCTGAGACGGGCATTCACGTCTTCGGTTAACGGATTAATCGTATATTCTACATTTAATTTTTCTTTGCAAAAAAATAAGCGATGGTCATTGATATCCATAGCGATAACACGGCCGCCTGCAATTCTTGCAAACTCCATAATCCCTAAACCGATAGGGCCAGCCCCGATAACCAGGACAAATTCTCCTTGTTTAACATCCGCTCTTCTCACTCCGTGAGCTCCGATAGCAAGGGGTTCGACAAGAGCAAGCTCATCGTAGCTCAATCCTTCACCGTGTATCAGAGAATGAGAAGGAACAGAAAGGTATTCTGCCATTCCTCCGTCCACGTGAACTCCGCAGACTTTGATATTCGCGCAGCAGTTTGGCTTGCCCGACCGGCATGCGATACATTCACCGCAGTGAAAGTAAGGGATAAAAGTTACCAGTTCTCCCGGTGTGAAACCCTCTGCGTTGTCCCCTTCAACGAATTCAGCTGCCAGTTCATGGCCCAGTACGCGGGGATAAGCAAAATAAGGCTGTGTTCCTTCATATGCATGAAGATCTGTGCCGCAGATCCCTATTCTCTTTATTCTTAAGATGGAATGATCCTTCTCTAAAACGGGACTTTCCTTCTCTCCATATTCAAACTGTCCCGGTGTAGTACAAATTAACGTTTTCATTTATATGATTTTCTATAACTCTTCTTAAACACTAGCCCTTCCAATTC
This sequence comes from Pararcticibacter sp., assembly GCA_052039655.1. Taxonomy (GTDB): domain Bacteria; phylum Bacteroidota; class Bacteroidia; order Sphingobacteriales; family Sphingobacteriaceae; genus Arcticibacter. Next base: position 609 of record JBQGEO010000238.1, on the reverse strand, counting down.
CTTTAGCGGCATCTGTTGTAGCTGTTAGCAGTTGGCCTTTAGCTATTAGCTCTTTATAATTGTTAGCAGTTAGCGATTAGCCTTTAGCAATTAGCCTTTAAATTCAAGCCAACAGCTAATAGCTAACAGCCAATAGCAATTAGCCAATTACTATAAACTATAGAACCTCTCCGCATTCCCTCCCCAAAACAGGTCCTGCTCATTCTTTGTCAGCCTGGAGGTGTACTCTTCCACGATGCCGATCAGTGTCTGAGACCCTCCGGCGACAAGACAAACCGGCCAGTCGGAGCCAAACATCAGCTTTTCAGCACCGAATGCATCAAAGACGGTGTCCAGGTAGGGCGTAAAATCTTCGTTCTTCCAGGTGTTCCAGTCAGCTTCAGTAACCATCCCCGAAACTTTGCAGTAGACATTGTCGCAGGTTGCCAGCTCGCGGATATCCGTTCTCCAGGGTTCTGTCAGGCCGTCTTTTATGCCGGGCTTAGCAATATGGTCGAGCACAAACTTCTGATCAGGGAAAAATTGGGCCAGCTTTGTTGCATAAGGGATCTGATCAGGGAATATCAGTATATCGTAAGTATACTCATGCTTCTCAAGTGCTTTTATTCC
>JBQGEO010000237.1:0-3370 GCA_052039655.1 Pararcticibacter sp. | reverse complement strand
ATGTGGACATAGCCCTGAAATTTTCAAATGGATAGCCCTTGTTATACGTGAGATCGACGAATTTTAAATTTTCCTCAGAACTTCTGGGACACCCTTTATAGTTCTAAAGATGAATCTCATTATAATTTGTATTTTCTTGATAAAATTCAAAAGAATAGTTTGTTATGCTTTTCTTCAAAGCAAGAACTCTTTTTCGAACAAAAAGAAAAAAAATAATTATAATTCATTTTTTGATTGTTTTGTAATTTATTGACTAGTTTCTATCAGGTTTATACCTGACTTCTTAAGAATTTACAAAAAAATTTTATCAAAAAACTGATTGAGAGAGAATGATAGAAAGAAGAAAAGAATACGAAAGAAGGAAAATCAATTTTCAACAGAGAGTTCGAGATCAACCAATTATTCGTGAGTACACTGTAAAGAAGACATGAAATATCCGTTTTTCCATGAGATGATGTTTTCTGTGTTCACCCTGGCTACATCCAGGCTCTTCCCTCCTTTAATAAGGGTCGATTGCTGGCCGGGAGATAATACAACTGCCTGGCCGGAAGTTAAGTTCCTGGTCTGTATACTGCCCTCCAGCAAAGTAGTGCTGATAACAGGTTCTTCTTTATATCCGTTAATGTTAAAATGGGTACCCAGAACGGTAACTTCCTGCCGGTCGGTTTTTACTACGAAAGGATGTTTCTTATCTCTTGCCACTTCGAAATAGGCTTCTCCCTGCAGCTGCACTCTGCGCTCCCTGCTTCCCCGAAAGTTCACAGGATAGGTTAATGATGAAGCGGCATTGAGCCAAACTGATGTCCCGTCAGGCAAAAGTACCTGGTACTGGCCGCCTTTAGGTGTTTCTATGGTATTGTATGACGCCAGCCCCTTTTCTTCAGCAACATTTTCAGCCGCATAAATGATCTTACCGTCTGCCGTCTTGGTGATTTTTATTCCCTCCTGGGCTGCGATATTGCCTTGAGCAGCATCGGTAAGGGAAATTCTCTTTCCGTTGCTTAAAGTTAAAAAAGCTTTATTGCCTCCCGGACGAACGTCTCCCAGGTGAACTTGAGCAGGGCTGCCGGAATTCATGGGCTTAAAAAAAACATAAGCAGATACGGCGACGATGAGGATGATAGCAGCAGCGGCTGCCGGCCACACCCGGAACTTCCGTCCTGGCAGGAAAACGGCGTTGTTCTCTTCAGATGGGAACAGTCTGCCATCGATCCCCTGGTATATACGATCTGTTTCCGTCGCTGTCAGATTACTTTCGGAATCTCCGGCGAGGACAGCCTCTGCATCATCAGAAAGTGCGGCTTCCCATTCCGCCTGATGAATCCCGCTTCTTATCAGCGCAAACACTTCATCCAATTCCCGGGGGCTGCATTGATTGGCGATATACTTCAGAAAGAGACTTTTAATCTTGTAATCCACTCGCGGCCTTTTTGTAACTTATACAACTGGCAGAAGCTTTACATATATAATTAAAAGTAAAAAAAACCAAACAACTTATATCAAACTGATTATCAGATCAATATTTTGAAAAATACATCAACAACAACAAGATCGTGTTTTTAAAGGTCATATACTGCCGGATCGTTCTGAGCGCTTTCACCATCTGACTGTTAACGGTTCCTTCCGTAATATTCAATTCCGTTGCTACCTGTTTATAGGAAAGCCCCTGTATCTTGCAGCGGATAAAAATCTCTTTGCATTGGCGGGGCAGTCTGGAGATTGCCTCAGCAAGCAATAAGTTGCTCTCGGCATATTCAATCTGTAGTTCGGTTGTATTTTCAACCGGCTCCATGTATTTCCTGATTTCGTCAAGAATACCGTTTTCATGCTGCAGGCGTTTGAGCAGGTTCAGCAAATGGCGTTTAGCAATAGTATAAAGATAGGTCCTGAAGGGCTGTTCCGGATCAATCAGTAAACGAGTCTCCCAAATCTTAATAAAAACATCCTGAACCACATCTTCAGCAAGCTGACGTGACTTTGCGGTTCTTAAAATAAAGTAATGCAACTTTTTAACATGGATATCATAGAGCGACCTTAAAGCGTCTTCATGACCCTCCTGAAGAAGGCAGATAAGTTCTTTCTCTGAAAGTCCATTGTATTTAGACATAATCACAATTGTTCAATGGAATAACATTTGGCTTCACAGGCAATTCATATTCCGCAGAGAAGCAATAAATGCCCGCAGTATCGAAAAAGCATCTCTTATACAGATAACAATCTAATAATTAAGACCTTAATCTAGTCAATACAAACAAAAACCAAATACTTCAACTCAAAGATAGCGATAGACGGCTGAAATAAAAAAGATTCCCCGGCAATGTTAAAATTGATTATAAGAATCTATATACCGGGATTAAAAAGCCCTGGGGGTAGCTGATGACAGGTAGTTCCGGAGAATGATACATATAGAAGGAAGATCAGGGCAATCGCTTCATAGTCCCAGTCGTTTAAACGCCTTTGCAACAGATCGCGCTATAATTACATTTCCCTTATCAGAAGGATGCAATCCGTCATAGGTAAGATTCAAAGCTGCAGGAGGATAAGGGTATTCATCGTTCTTAGGATCGAACGGGATCCGGCTGGATTCCGGGAGTTTATAATTTTTATAATCGCCTTTCTCAGGATCTCTCAGGCGTTTGAAATGTACCAGGTTCTTCATCCTAAGCGATGGATGATGATACAGATCCACAACCGGAATCTCCTCATACCGGCCGATCGCGATAATGGCATTGGCAAATTCTTCCAGTGTTTGGCCATTCTTTTTTTGGTAGGATCCAAACGCGTTGTTATTGGGGTCAGCAATATAAACAAAGTCATTACGCTGCATCGGGGTAATCAGAACGATCTTTGCTTCCGGATTTAGTTGGCGGATCTTATTCAGGATGATCCGGAACGAGCCATATACGGTTTCATTACCAGCAGCGTTCTGATAATCTTCCATTTTCCCGACAGGTCTGCCTTGCCACCAGTCGTTTGTACCTAAAAAAACGGTGTATAAATCTGCACTGGGAATGCCGAGGTTCCCGATTTCCCGAGCAATAGCGGCTGATGTCCAACCGTTATGCCCCTGGTTAATATACCGCAGACCGGGCAGCATTTCCGTTACCCGTGTAAGATATCCTTTACTCACCCTGTTTCCGGTCTCATCAGGATGATCGTTCAGGTATGTAATGGAGTCGCCGATTGCCACCCATGTTAATTCTCTTTCCATGAAGGATGACAACAGGAACAGGCAGAATAGTGTAAAGAGATACTTCTTCATAATTTATCTTGTAAAAACAGCTTATCAATATCCCCGCTTCTGAAATTATATGAAGCGGGGATATTGAAAGAGGGTTAACCGGGCATAACACCCTTATATTGATTTTTT
>JBQGEO010000236.1:0-8070 GCA_052039655.1 Pararcticibacter sp. | reverse complement strand
ACGTTTATGGAAAAAGGGGGATTATTTTCATCCGTTTGGAATGAAAGGAAAAAAGAAGCTAAGTGATTTCTTCACCAGTATCAAATTACCTTTATTCGCGAAAAACGAAATTCCGGTCCTTGAGAACGGGAATGGTGATATTATCTGGGTAGTGGGACTGCGTTCGGACGAGAGATATAAAATCACCCCCCGATCAAAAAAAGTTTATACATTAGAATATATAAAAATACATGAGCAGTAAAGCCACTTTTAAAGAAAAGCAATATCTGGGCAGGGATTATAGCAGGATCAGTATCCGGCTTGTAATGATCCTGTTTTGCTTTGCAGCCTACTACATCAATATCGAACGGGATAAGAACGGAGAACTATTCCTGGTAGTAGGGTCGTCCATCCTGATCGTCTCACTGATCATGCTTTTTATGGTGCATTACAGAACAACGGTGATCAATAAAAGTGTAATAATAGACGGTCTATGGACCACAAGGCTCGTGAAGATTGATCTTAACAGTATTGTAAGTGTTGAGCGGGTAAAATACAGCTCTTACATTATCAACAACCCGGTATATAATCTCCATACCAAAGGAAAGATCCGCTTTTACGCAGGAGGAAAGGATGCTATCAGCCTGACCGACCGGGGCGGGCTTGAATATGTAATAGGTACTCAATGCCCTGAGGAGCTCGAATCTGCTATAAAGCAGGAAATGAACATCAGCAGATAGAGGTATTAAATTTCCATATTCAGAGACGAGAATCCGGACAGCCTGACTGAAATACGTCTTATATGCCTAAACACAGCAAGTCTGCCTAATTGCAAAAACATTTCGGCAAGCTGGATTATTTCATTATTTTTGAAATAACTATCAACTCTATAGAGAATGCAAGGTTTCAGAACAGAACTGGAAAATCCACTGGTACAGAAAGACATTATTGAACTTGAGAGGAAGATCAGGCTCTTCAGGGAAGGCAAGATCCATGAAGAGAAATTCCGTAGTCTGAGACTTGCAAGGGGAGTATACGGACAACGCCAGCCGGGCGTGCAGATGATCAGGATAAAACTTCCTTACGGCCGCCTTACGACCCAGCAATTATACCGGATATCCGACGTTTCCGACGAATACGCAACAGGAAATCTTCACATCACCACCCGCCAGGACATACAACTTCATTATGTAAGCCTGGAGCGGACGCCTGAACTATGGGCAGAACTGGAAAAGGATTCGGTGACCCTGAGAGAAGCTTGCGGAAATACAGTAAGAAATATTACCGGGTCGGCAATGGCAGGTGTTGATCCCGGCGAACCGTTTGATATTACCCCTTATGCTCATGCATTTTTCGAGTATTTTTTAAGAAATCCAGTCTGTCAGGATATGGGGAGAAAGTTTAAAATGGCTTTTTCTTCTTCAGACAACGATACAGCATACGCCTTTATGCATGATCTCGGTTTCATTCCTAAAGTAAAATTTGAGAATGGCACAGAGATAAGAGGCTTTAAAGTGGTGCTTGGCGGCGGCCTCGGCTCCCAGCCTCATATTGCAGAAGAGGTAACTGATTTTCTGCATGAAGATCACATCATTCCTTTCGCAGAATCCGTGATCCGGATATTTGACCGGTATGGAGAAAGAACAAAAAGAAATAAAGCCCGGTTAAAATACCTCATTCAGGAGATAGGCAAAGATGCATTCCTTGAACTTGCAGAAAAGGAACGTCTTGCTCTTAAGAATAAAACCTATAAGATTAACCGGCAAACAGAGGTTCCGATGGTGCCGGAAACAATCTTCCCGGCCCCTGAGATCAGCAATCCTTTGAAATACGAGCAGTGGCTGCGCACCAACATCTCAGCCCAGAAACAGGCCGGATATGTAACAGTTGGCATCAGGGTACAAAACGGAGATATCAAAACTCCTGTAGCAAGAAGATTTGCCGCCCTGGTAAGAGAGGTAGCTGCCGACGATATCAGGCTTACCAATACCCAGGGAATTCTGCTTCGTTTCGTTAAAGAAGAAAATCTTCCTTACGTATTTGAACAGCTAAACAGTCTTGGTCTGGCAACTCCAGGCTTTGAGAGTGTAGCCGATATCACATCCTGTCCGGGTACAGATACCTGTAATCTGGGGATTTCCAATAGCACGGGCATCACAAGAGAACTTGAAAGAGTGTTGTTGGAAGAGTTCCCTGATCTGATATACAACCGTGATATTACCATAAAGATCAGCGGGTGTATCAATGCCTGCGGACAACATGCAATGGCCGCAATTGGCTTTCATGGCTCAAGCATGAAGATCGGTAAGCTTGTAGCTCCGGCACTCCAGGTGTTGCTTGGAGGTGGCCCTACCGGGAACGGGACAGGCGTTGCGTCCGAAAAGGTCATTAAAGTACCCAGCAAGCGTGGTCCCCAGGTACTCCGTACTCTTCTTGAAGACTACTTTGAGAACTCACAAGAAGGAGAGTTATTTAATCAGTACTACAACAGGCAGGGGAAAATCTACTTTTACGACCTCTTAAACGCGCTTGCTAACCAGGAGAATATTACTCCCGACGATTTTATAGACTGGGAACATACAGAGGCTTACAAACCTGCAATAGGAATCGGGGAATGTGCCAGTGTAATGATCGACCTGGTAGCAACACTTCTTTTTGAAGCAGAAGAACGGATTCAGTGGAGTGCAGAGGCTCTTGAATCGGGAGATTATGCAGATGCTGTTTATCATGCATACACAGGGTTTGTCAATTCAGCAAAAGCTATCCTGATATCAGACGGAATTAAAACCAATACGCAGGCTGGAATAATAAGAGATTTTGATGCTAAATTTGCAGAAACAGGTTTAATCAGCCTCCCGGTCAGTTTCAGTGAGCTGGTATATCAGATCAATCAGCAGGAACCATCAAAGGAGTTTGCAGAGGCTTACCTGGAGCAATCCCGGCTGTTTAACCAGCAGGTGAGTGAATACAGAAGCCTGCAACTGGCGGGAGAAACGGTTGATAAAGCCTGACCGGCATCCCTAATTTTTTAAGTGCAATGAAGTCTCAAAGTCCGCAATCATCGAATACGCTCTTTCCTGTCTTTCTAAAGCTTGAAAAGCTGAATGTATTGCTGGTGGGCGGGGGCAATGTTGCACTTGAAAAATTAGGTGCCCTTCTTGGCAACTGCCCCGAAGCAAGAATTAAACTGGTTGCTACAGAGATCAGCGGAGAGGTGCAGGCAGTCCTCTCAACTAATTTTATTCCGTTTGAAGAACGACCTTTCAGTCAGGATGATCTCGATAATATTGATCTCGCAATTATAGCAGTGAATGATCCGGATGCAAGTTCTGCGATCTACCAGCAATGCAGGGAAAGGAAAATTCTGACAAACGTAGCTGATAAACCTCATCTCTGCGATTTCTATCTCAGTTCAGTGGTACAAAAGGGGAACCTGAAGATCGCAATTTCTACCAATGGCAAATCTCCAACGGTAGCCAAGAGAGTAAAAGAAGTTTTGAATGAAACCTTTCCGGATGAAATAGAAGCGATTTTGACTAACATGCAGAAAATCCGGAATTCACTTACGGGCGACTTTTCTGAGAAAGTAAAACAGCTCAATGAGATCACGGAAATACTGGCAAAAAAAGGAGAATCACCCGGCGAGCCGGATTAGCGGCTGCAAAGCCCGGCGCAAAATTAACGCCCGCTGGTATACTGCTGTTGGGTAAAGGACATTTTTCCTTATTTGCATATCAAAACAATTTCATCTAAGTTTGTTCCCTATATACTTACTATATATACTATTGTTTTGCTTACCAAGAAGACTAAATACGCAGTAAAAGCCCTGATGGCACTCGCGCGGAACAAAGAAAACAAGCCGATGCTTATCTCTGAAATTGCGACCAGAGAACAACTCCCTAAAAAGTTTTTGGAAGCAATTCTCCTTGAGTTAAAAAGAAACGGATTCCTGGGCTCAAAAAAAGGAGCAGGGGGTGGATATTACCTGATGAAAAAAGCGGAAGAAATTAAATTAGCCGCCATCATCCGGATTATTGACGGCCCTATTGCACTACTCCCCTGCGTGAGCCTTAATTTCTATGAACGTTGCGAGGAATGCACTAACGAGATATATTGCGGCATCCGGGATGTCATGAAAGATGTCAGAGACGCTACTTTAAAGATACTCGGAGAAACAAGCCTTGCTGATATGATTGCCCGGGAAGACGCTATCCGTGAGAAACTTCCGGAGGGAGAAACTCAGCAATTCTTCCATTAGAGCCATCCGGCGGAATCTTTTCTATCAAAGGACAAATCCCGATACCAGATTTTTGTTGTAACAATTGTGTTTCATTCAACAAACAAACAGGATAAGCTGATTGTTATCAACATACCCTTTATTTTAAACCAAAGTATTTTCTTAAGAAAAACAAAGGTTGGGTGATGAGGGTTAAGCAAGCGGTCAGGCAGCATTGTCTGGCCGTTTTATTTTTCTACAGAAGGGTCAACTCTCTTGAACCTCATGAACACCATAAATACCAGAAAAATCAAGCTCAGGATCACGCCTCCCCTGGCAATGTAATCCCCGTGCTTCACATAAAATGTCAAGTCGTCATTAAGATTTATGTCCTCTTTTAATGCTGTTGCTTCCCACCACTTAGTTTTCCTGGTAACATCCCCTCTCTGGTTTATGAAACAGGAAATACCGGTATTAGCAGACCGCGCTACCCACCGCCTCGTTTCAATGGCACGCAATTTGGCATAATCCAGATGCTGATCCTTTCCGGATGTATTTCCCCACCACCCGTCATTCGTAATAATTGCTATAAACTGGGCCCCTTGTTTGACATAGTCAGCTACATACTCTCCGAAAATCGACTCATAACAAATGACCGGAGCTACACCCATACCGCTTTGAGCATAAAAAACAGACGGCCGCTCCTGGCTTCCAAATCCACCTGAAGATCCGCCAAAGGCAGAAAATACGGGTTTAAGGAAAGAAAGGGCGCTGGCAAAAGGCATTCGTTCGACACCGGGTACCAGCTTTGATTTATGATAAAACTGAACCTTTGCTGAGTTTTCTATATTCACAGCAGCATTGAAATAATCAGAATATTTCCCTATCTGTTCTTCAAAATGAGCTGTAGGCGTCTTTACTGTATCATAAAGGAGATAGCTCTCAATCCCAGTCAGCACGTTGCCGTTTTTATATTTATACAGGAAGCTCTGAACAGCAAGAAAATTCTCATTGGTTCTTATCTCATCCTCATTGGTCAGTTTCGAAATAGAAGTTTCAGGCCATATAAAGTATTCTGTATTCGGCTGCCCTAAAGAGTCCGAAAGCCGGGTAAGTTGCCTTACCTGCTCCTCAACAGGGATAGCATCCCACTTCATATAGGGATCGATATTGGGTTGTACTACTACTACATTTGCAGGATTCTCCTTCTCCTGGTATTTCCCATAAATGAACAATGAGACAGATATGGGAACTATTACCCATGCAGCCAGGATCAGGGAGAGCCGCTTTTTCATAGCAAAACCCTGGGGGGTTGTTTCCTTTTGCGAGGCAAGCTCAAAAGCAAGGATGTTTCCCACTAATATCCACAGCGACCCGCCATAAACACCTGTATACTCGTACCATTGAACAAGGGAATGTGATTCGGCAAAGCCATTTCCCAATGTCATCCATGGAAATGCCAGGTCCCAGGTCTGATGAAGGAACTCATAAGCAATCCAGAAGCACACAAGTCCGCCGTAGGCGATGCTACGGGAAACGTGACGTCTCAAACGGTAATATAGCCAGAACGCCAGGGTCATAAGCAATGCCGCCAACCCAAATGGAACGATGGATATTAAAGCAGCGATCCATACCGGATTAACAGAGGCAATAGAGTTAAAAACCCAGTAGATACAAGAGGTATTCCAGATCAGGCAGGTCATTCCTGCGAGGAGGAAAACCTTCTTCCCTTTATTGCGCGAGTCCGATTGAATAATATTCTCCAGTCCGCTTAGAAGCGGCACAAAAGCAATCAGCAGCAAAGGTGCTGTAAAGCGGATGGGAGGCCATGCAAGCCACAACAGAAAGGCACTTAAAAGCCCTAACAGGTAATTTCTTTTCACGTTATAACTGAGATAAAATATCCGCCTTTTTGGCTTCGTATTCCTCCTGCGAAATTAACTGCTTTTCGAACAAGACTTTCAATTTTTTAAGTTTTTGAGTCACCTCATCCTCTGGTTCTGCAACCGGAGCCGGAGGAGGAACAACCGGTACCGACTCTGGTTCAGCAACAACGGGCGGCACAACTTCAGGTTGCGTCTGAGAACGGGAAGTATCAAAAGATGCCTGCCGCGTTTCTTTCTCCTGTTTCTCCTGCTTCAATTGCTCCTTCAACATGTCCAGTTGCTGGTTAGAAAACTGGTAAAGCTTTCTTGCCTGGACTTTTGGGATATAATCAATCGTAAAATTCTCTCCTCTCATTGGCACAACGGTAAGTTTTGCACCAAAGAACTCTTCCTTAAAAGAGACTTCCTTTACATCTTTCCATGAATAAATCTCAAAGTTGGTAGTCAGACCTAAATTTCCCGGAATACAAAAAACAATCCGCTTGTCGGTCGCTACCACAGAATCAGGGATCAGGTTGACCGCTGGTTTCTTCTGAACAGCGAGATAGAGTACCTGTTCTCCCGGATATAGCATGTCATTTAACTTTCCTAAAACCTTTTCTGCCGTTTTAGGATCTTGTTCATCTGTTAAAAATTGTCCGAAGTTCATTGAGTTTTAGGTTTCTTATTTTGTAAATAGTTTAATCACCGCTCCTGTCTTTCCCTTTTCCCCCGATGCAAATTACGAATTCTCCTTTTAAAGTATGCGTCTCAAAATAGCTTTTAATTTCAGTGAGAGAGCCTCTCACCGTTTCTTCAAATACCTTCGTCAGCTCCCGCGATACTGCGGCAGGCCGGTCGGCACCAAATACCCCAGCGAACTCCTCAAGCGTCTTTAAAAGGCGGTGCGGCGATTCATAGATGATCATTGTCCTCTCCTCTCCTGCCAGTTCCTTTAAGCGTGTTTGCCTGCCTTTCTTTACAGGAAGGAAACCTTCGAATGTAAACCTGTCCGTTGGAAGGCCCGAGTTCACAAGAGCAGGAACAAAGGCTGTCGCCCCGGGTAAACATTCCACTTCTATCCCGTTCTTTAGAACCTCACGTACGAGGAAAAAACCCGGGTCTGAAACAGCGGGAGTCCCGGCGTCAGATATAAGTGCCACCATCTGACCTTCTTTCAGGAACCTGACGATCTCGGCACTGGCTTTATGTTCATTATGCTGATGATGCGCGAATACCCGTTTGTCGATACCAAAATGCTTGAGAAGAGGTGCACTGGTGCGGGTATCTTCCGCGAGGATTATATCGGCCTCCTTCAAAACCCTGACTGCCCGGAACGTTATGTCCTCCAGATTCCCTATCGGAGTAGGCACGAGATACAGTTTGCTCATTTATTTAAAGTTGAAAGTTTAAAGCTGAAAGTTAAAAGTGAGGGGCCGCCGAAAGAAAGTTTTCCAGCGCTCTTGTCACTTATAACATAAAACTTAAAACTCATAATTATATCTTTGTTCAAAAATTACAACAATGCTGCAAGTTAGTTATATCCGCGAAAACCGGGAAACGGTTTTAGAACGATTGTCTGTTAAAAATTTCAAACAGCCTGAGCTGGTAGATGAAATCATCTCCTTAGATGAAGAACGCCGTCAGACACAATCGCAACTGGACTCGACCTCCGCGGAAGCTAATTCTATTGCAAAACAGATTGGTGAGCTGATGCGCCAGGGGCAGAAAGAACAGGCTGAAGGGTTGAAGGCTAAGAGCCCGGCGTTAAAGGAAAGAGTGAAGGAACTAGGTGACAAGCTGACATCGCTAGAAGAAAAGTTGCAGAGCCAGATCGTATTATTGCCTAATCTGCCTCATACTTCCGTGCCGAAAGGTGTTTCGGCAGAAGACAATGAGGTGGCTTTCGAGTACGGTGAAAAGCCTTCTCTTCCTGAGAATGCTCTTCCGCATTGGGAATTGGCAGCAAAATACGATATCATCGATTTTGAGCTTGGCAACAAAATTACA
>JBQGEO010000235.1:0-16897 GCA_052039655.1 Pararcticibacter sp. | reverse complement strand
GAAAGGGATCTCTCGGCATTTTTAAGCTACCTGGATACAAAAATAGGCGCCGGAAAATACACGGTGTTCCTCACGGCAGACCATGGAGCGGCTCATAATCCAACCTTCCTGACTGACAACAAAATCCCTGCGGGAATATTTCCTTCCTCCCAGGTACTTAAGGATCTCAATGCAGCATTAGCAAAGGAGTTTAATGAAGACAAACTTGCAATCAGCCTGTCAAACTACCAGGTCAGCCTCGACAATCGCCTGATTGCCAAAAATAAACTGGACGAAGCGGCGATCAGGGCAGCCTGTGTGAAATACCTCAGAAGCCGGGATGACGTAGCTTTTGCCGTTGACATGGATAAAGTAGAAGAATCCACTGTTCCCGAACCATTGAAACGACGCATTATCAATGGCTACAGCCGCGAACACAGCGGGGTAATACAGATCGTTACTCAACCCGGATATTTCAGCGGATCGCCTACCGGCACCAATCATGGTACCTGGAATCCCTATGATGCACATATTCCATTCGTACTAATGGGATGGGGCATTAAACACGGAAGTACAGCCCGCCCTGTTAACATGACAGATATCGCACCAACCATATCTGCACTGCTTCATATACAAACGCCCAATGGTGCGATAGGCCAGCCGGTGAATGAAGCGCTGAAGTAAAGTTGTAAGTTTTAAGTGATAAGTTTTAAGCCGGCTAGGCTACTGAACCTAGCCGGCTGATGATAATGATTTATGAAAAAATACATCTCCAATTTCCATTACCTAACACAAGATCTTCCCGGCAGAACTCATGTTCAGCAGGCATTACTTGCCTGTGAAGCAGGGGCAAACTGGATCCAGTATCGCTGCCTTTCTAAAGATGACCACGAACTGCTGGATGAAGTGAACGAAATTGCTGCAATATGTGACGACTGGGGTACTACTTTAATCATTACAGATCATTATCACCTGCTCGATAAAGCCGATATCCAGGGGGTACACATAGAAGACATGCAGGCCGACTTCAGAGCTATCCGAACAGCAATAGGAGAAGACAAAACCCTCGGAGCATCCGCCAATACCATTGCTGATATCCGCAGGATTGCGGAAAGCGGGGCAGTCGATTATATCGGATGCGGGCCTTTTACCGTGACTTATACCAAGCCGAATGACTATCCTCTTCTTGGAGCAGATGGCTACAAGGCAATAACAGAAGCAATGGAGCAAGAGGGGATTTCCATCCCGCTGCTTGCCGTGGGGGGAATTACCATCGGCGATATAGATGCATTGCTGGGTACAGGGATTTACGGTATCGCCGTTTCTGCTGCCATCAACCATGCAGATGACCCCGCAAAAGCGCTCAGGGAGATCTACAGGAAAACCACCAGAAGATAAAAGCCTGTGAATAAGGAGAAAAGCTTTCTCGTTTGTACGGGATTCCTTATCTTTATACTTTAGCTTTTACTAAATTCATGTCCTCACACCATATAGTTCGCGAAAAGCAGGAACCTGCATTACTGATTATGTCGCTGGAAGGCTTTAACCAGGAGAATCTTGGCCAGTTACTGGAATGGAGCCCCACCATACTTGTCAATGAGGATGTTTATGAAGCAGCAGATTCACTTGGCATCAAAATAGATGGCATCATCAGCAGCGAGGTTTCAGTCTCAATCCCATTACAACCCGGAACCTTTGTCATTCACACAGAAAACGCACCTCTGGAAGATGCACTTAAGTACCTGGCCGGAGAGCAGTATCACTCCGTAAATATTATCACGACATCCTTTCATATAAAAGACTATGCTTTATTTGCGGATCATATCAACCTGGTAATCCTGACGCCCTTGAAAAGGATCTTCCCCGTAAAGTCCGGCTTCAGCAAGTGGAAGGTCGCAAACGAGCACATTGAGATCCTTTCCGAGATCAGGAACATTCATACGCAGGGCCTTGCAAAGGAAACCGATCATATTTACAGAACTGAAAAAGAAGGTTTCTATACTTTGAGCTTCGATCAGCCCTTTGTTTTTATTGCAGAGGACCTCTAAGGCAGAAGACGAAAGTTAGCTGTGCACCGGGGATGAACAGGAAGTCAGTAAATCATTCTAATATTGCAGTCCTTTTATATTGCATATAAACCAGTTTAGCTAAGTTTGCAGAAAAGCTGATAGCAGAAAGCTAACGGCCTATAGCTAACAGGCATGATCCGCATAGCAACCGAGAATGACATTTCAGTTATAAATAAGCTTGCCAATGAAATATGGTGGCCTGCTTACGGCAAGATACTGTCGCCCGAACAGATAGGCTTTATGCTTGAAAAGATCTATTCGCCGGAATCGCTCAGGCTGCAAATGGCTGAAGGAAACACCTTTCTGCTTGTTGAAAAAGAACACTTTGCAGTTGCTTTCGCCTCTTTTTCATGTACAGAGCCGGAAGAAGGAACCTTCAAATTACATAAGCTCTACATCCATCCGTCAGAGCAGGGAAGAGGCACCGGCAGGTGCCTGATCTCCGAAGTAGAGAACATGGCCAGGGACAAAGGAGGAAAGACGCTTGAGCTCAATGTAAACAGGCATAACCCCGCTTTCCATTTCTATAAAAAGCAGGGATTTTCGGTTCACAGTGAAGCTGACATTCCATTCTACCAGTTCTTTATGAACGATTATATTATGAGAAAACCACTATAAGGGAGGCTGGCTCAGGTTGAAATCCTCTATCTCACGTGAAGAGCGCATCCTGATCATCTGCTTTTGCTTGCCTATCTCCGATTCAATCTTAGTGTCCTGCACACCATCGGTCACGGCAATATCAAAGTCCTTCTCTTTGTAAGAGCCATAAACAGCCGACTCTTCCACATTCTGCAGAGCAATATCATAGGGGCCCCTGTCACTCATCAGCTTGACAAACACCGGCAGGCATTCGAAGAGAATAAAAAGAAGACCGATGAAGGCAATTGCCAGATAGGTGCCGGTGTCCCGGCTTCCGTCGGCATTAAAGCTTAACTGGCCAAGAGCCCAGTTACGGTCGGCAAAACCCGCGACATTCGAAAGGCTATCCAGCTGCTTTCCACTGAACATCCTTTCACTGCTGATCCCATCCAGGTCCCTGCGGCGACTGACATAACCTTCCATCGCTGCGATCTCAGACCGAACGGTTTGCAGCCTCGATACCTTCTCGCCCAGAACAGCTTCCTTTTGTTTCGCGAATGTACCAAAGCCCACTTTGCCCGAAGTCTGGTTGGTTTTATCCCCGAAGATCTCCTGGTTCAGCACATAACGGGAACGGTTAATGTCTTTTTCAAGCGAATCCTTTTCCGCAGTAAGAGATTTCAGTTTGCCAAGCTCATTTCCATACTTGTTGGCAAAGGTAAGATTAAGCGTATCGATCTTCGACCGCTGGCCGTTCAGATACGTTGTACGTAGTTTTTGCCTGATCTCCTTATCGAAGATCTTCAGCTCGAGCGGCCGGGAGATCACGATCCCGATCATGATAGCAAGCAGCACACGGGGCGTTGCCTGCAGGATCTGTTTATTGGAAGAACCGTTCTTGTTAATACTCGAAACAATATACCTGTCCATATTGAAGATGGCCAGCCCCCAGATCAGGCCGAACAGCATAGCAAAGAGAACAGCGGCGTTACTACCGGCGAAAACAAAATACATTGCATATCCGCCCGAAAGCGAGGCAAACAGCGCCGTAAAGAAAATAGTAGCACCAATGCCTACATATTTGTTATGTTCAGTCGGAAATTTTCTGAGTGTGTGGACATGAGCTCCTGAACAGAACCAGAAAAAATCATTAATCTTCTTCATCAAACTACAATTAACCTTTTATGAAACGACCGGAAATGCCAGTTGTTACAGACAGAAAGAAATATTAGCATTTCTTAAATCACTCATAGTCAAAATTCTGCTTTTTCCGGAAAGCTTTTATGCAAAAAGGAGGAATGCATTATTTTTTTACACAACACTGATAGCCGGCAAAAGGCAGGATGCTTATATTTTATATCTTTGGGTTTAAAACTTCAGATTATGAAAGAAATAACAGTGGAAGAATTAAAACAGAAAATAGATAGCGGTGAGGATTTTCAGTTGATCGACGTCAGAGAGCCCTTCGAATACGAGGTTTCCAATCTGGGCGGCGAGAATATCCCGCTTGCTGGCGTACTCATTGAATCTGATAAGATCGCTGCAGACAAGCCGGTAATCGTTCAGTGCAGAAGCGGAAAACGCAGTGCGGCAGCCATTATGCAGCTGGAACAGCAGCTTGGCTATGAAAACCTTTACAATCTTGAAGGAGGAATCCTTGCCTGGAAAGAAAAATACGATCCGGGAATGCCTGTTTATTAACAACAAAAAGACTCAGAATTAAATCACCGGTTCCCCGGCATTTGAATGCGCGACAGCCTTCAGATACCGGGGAATAATATATTGAAGACATCCATGATCAAAAAGATACTCCTGAATGTAACCTATAATCTGGCTATCCTGCTGTTCATATTTTTCCTGATATGGAGTATCAGGCACGAGAGATATCTGTTTTCTGCTGCATCCGTATTTATGATAGTGGTTGTTGTATTCCTGAAGATCCGCCTGGTAAAAGAGGTTAAAACCCTTGCAAAAAAGGGGAGCTCATAGAGCAGAGAATTATTTCGCCGGTGCTACGCTACTCACCGGAACACTGCTTTTCGTACCTGTACTATCCTGCAGCTTACTTGTTTCCCTGAATTCCTTAAATGATTTTTTAATGTAGATCATCAGGTCATAATCATTCCAGGTCCTGATCTGATCGACCGTAGGCAGATAGTCGCCCCGAAATACAGGCAGCTCCTCATTAGTTATAGATGGGACGGCATTCCGGATAGTCAGGTCATTAAATCTCCGGGTAATTTCCTGGTAATCGAGCTCCTGGCTGGCGTAGTTCTGGAAACGCCTTGCCCGTTTAGCATTCTTCCCAAAAAGTTCATTGATCGCTGTCAGGGGACTGAAGATCGCAGCCAGAAGAGGAGGGCGCCCGTTGTAGTAAACCCCCTTGCCCCGATAAGCATCCTGGACCCCTTTCAGTTCGCCTTCAAGAGACTTTCCCTGAACTATAACCTCATCTAATTGAGTAACGGGAATAAGATAAATAATGGCATCTTTAAAATCAGAGGCCACAAACGTCTGCGGGGTATATCCTACAGCCGAAACCGAGAGTGTATCGCCAGCCGTTGAAACTATACTGAAAAAGCCGAGCTGATTAGTGGTCACCGAAACCATCGACCGCTTGTTCTGAATGACGGCACCGCTTATCCTCACGCCCCCGCCGCGTTTCAATACCGCGCCCTGCTGAGTCCTGACACTTTGTCCCATTGCGCAGAAAACAGTAATGACCAGGAAAATTACAGCAGATATCCGTTTTATGTAAAACATAATCCTTGCTAATGTAATTTATAATTTTTGAAAGAACTGGTATTTAACCAATTTTAACACAAATCGCGCCAAAGCGGAAAGACATCACACATAACGACATGAAAAACGTTTTAATGAGTAAATTAACCGGATTTCCAGATTCTGAATAAATTGTATCTTTGCCCATGATTAAATCCATGACTGGTTACGGCATAGCCTCTAATGATTATGCTAATGCTAAATATACCGTAGAGATCAAATCACTAAACAGCAAATTTCTTGAGCTTGCATTAAAGCTTCCAAAAGCATTTTCTGACAAGGAATTAATCCTCAGGAATGACTGCAGCAAGCAGATAGAGCGGGGAAAAGTAAATATTACTTTCACGATTGAATATGCTGATAATGAGAAGAAAACAGCATCCATAGATAAAGAACTCTTAAGACTTTACTATCAGCAACTGAAGGCTTCAGCCGACGAACTGAACGACAAGGGCAGCAACCTGCTTGAGCTTGCTTTGAATTTCCCGGAGGTGATTAAATATGATGAAGATATTGTAACGGAAGAAGAATGGCAGCAGTTGTACCTCACGTTCTCACAGGCAATGCTGAGCTTTCAGACCTTCAGGCTTGACGAAGGAAGTGTCCTGCAAAAAGACCTGATGCTTCGGATCAGGAATATTCTTGAATCACTGCAACTGGTGGAAGAACAGGATCCCAAGAGGATACCCGTGATTAAAGAAAGGTTACTTCAGCTGCTTACCGACTATGTAGGCAAAGAGAATACCGATCAGAACAGGCTTGAACAGGAACTGGTATTCTACATAGATAAACTGGATATTACCGAAGAAAAAATAAGACTAAAGAGCCATTGCGACTATTTCCTTGATGCATTAAACTCTTCCGATGCCAATGGAAAAAAACTGGGTTTCATCTCGCAGGAAATAGGAAGGGAAATCAACACAATGGGTTCTAAGGCCAATGACGCACAAATTCAGCAGATAGTTGTGCGGATGAAGGAAGAACTCGAAAAAATAAAGGAACAATTGTTAAACGTACTTTAGCAGATTTAGAAACATATTAGACCACACTTTTCACAATTATGACTCAGGGTAAACTTATAATATTTTCCGCACCCTCAGGTGCCGGAAAAACAACTATTGTTCACTATCTGCTAAAAAAGATCCCGGAACTGTCGTTTTCCATTTCTGCCACAACAAGAGAATCAAGAGGAACAGAGGAGCACGAGAAAGACTATTATTTTATATCAAAAGAAGAATTTCTTCACAAGGTTGCCAAGCATGAATTTGTAGAGTTTGAAGAAGTATACTCCGGGACATTCTATGGCACATTGCGCTCCGAAATACAAAGGATCTGGGACAGCGGAAAGCACGTGGTATTCGATATCGACGTACAGGGGGGAATGAGATTAAAGAAGAAGTTCGGCAAACAGGCACTCTCAATTTTCGTTCAGCCGCCATCTCTCGAGATACTGATCCAGAGGCTGGCGGGCCGCGGCACTGACAGCGCTGAAAAGCTGAGAGAACGGATCGCGAAAGCGGGCAAGGAACTGTCGTTTGCCAGAAGCTTTGACATTATACTTCCTAACAACGATCTTCAGACGGCATGCGACGACGCCGAGAGAATCGTAAAGGAATTCTTGAAAAAATAATCCGCTCACTGCAGGGTCTGACAGGCATCCCGTTCCCGGAAATGAGAACCATCTTTGCCCGACCCTGCAGATATCTGATTTGAATTATGAAGGTTGGTCTTTTCTTCGGCTCTTTTAACCCAATTCACACGGGACATCTGATCATAGCCAGCTATATGGCTCATTATACCGATCTGGACAAGGTGTGGCTCATAGTCTCACCACATAATCCGCTGAAGGACAAAAACGGTCTTATCAACATGTACGACCGTCTTGAAATGACCCGCCTGGCTACCGACCAGGCCTCGAATATCATGGTGAGCGATGTGGAATTTAAGCTTCCCCAACCTTCTTATACCATCGACACTCTCACTCACCTGGGAGAACGCTATCCCGAACACCAGTTTTCCCTGATCATGGGGCAGGATAATCTTGCATCACTGAAAAAATGGAAAAATTACGAACTGATCCTGCGTGACTATCACGTTTATGTATACCCCCGTCCCGGGTATCCGGTAGCAGAACTGGCCGGCCATCCGTCTGTCACAGTTACAGAAACACCCCTTATGGAAATCTCCTCAACATTTATCAGGAGAGCCCTGAAAGAGGGGAAGAATGTCCAGTTCTTTGTACCCGATGCCGTACTGGAATTTATAGATTCCAAAAATCTGTATCATTAGGATAATTAACGGGCAATCTCTATCTTTAACTGGCTGAAACATTCTGCTTAAATTTACATCAAGTGAGTACCGAAAAAACTATCCTAAAGCTAAAGCTGCCGACAGATCCGAGATGGGTGAAAAACGTAGTCGAGAGCAATATCGAAGAGATCCTGACAGACCACGCCTTTTGCGAGCAGAAGGCTGCCAGCAATGCCATCACCCTGATTGTTCAGAACCCTGAACTGTCTGACCTGGTACAGGAGATGGCAGAATTAGCGAAAGAAGAAATGGATCATTTCAAGAGGGTTCACGACATTATACTTGAACGCGGATATACGCTGGGCCGCGAACGCAAAGATGATTATGTAAACGAATTGCTGAAGTTTCTGAAAAAAGGAGGTAGCCGCCGGGAACAGCTGACCGACCGCCTGCTCTTCGCCGCGATGATAGAAGCCAGAAGCTGCGAGAGATTTAAAGTACTTTCTGAAAACATCAACGATTCTTTCCTCGCATCTTTTTATCACGAACTGATGATCAGCGAAGCCACACACTATACGACATTCATTAAGCTGGCAAAAAAATATGCGGACGGAATAGATGTCGATAAACGCTGGAACGACTTCCTTGAATACGAAGCTGTGGTGATTCAGAATTACGGCAAAAAAGAAACGGTACACGGATAAAGCAGAGCCTCAGGTTTCGTCATTTCCGCCACCCGATAGTTTCCCTCAGGTAGATGTCGATAAGCTCGATGTCCACTACATCATTCATGTAGCCGATATAAAGATCAGGCCTTACGATCACAGCTTTTTTATGATCTTCTTTTATTTCAAAGGCATCAAAAATATGCTGATTGCTGGAAGAGGGCGGAAGGTAGTAAAAGTTAAGCTGGGCAGGATATGTCGCTTTAATAAACTTAGCCAGCAAGTGCACGTCGCGCTGACTTATTAATCCAATCACCAGCAATGTAAAACCAGGCTTCGAGCACCAGGCGTGAAGATCGGAATGCTCTTTCCGCTTCTCGTCAAAGAGCTTCAGATAGGGCAGCCGGTCTCCGGCAGCAATCTCCCTGGTCCTGCTATGGTGAACCGACATTCCCGACGCCCGGTAATGCAGGGCAATTTGAGATATGTGCGAAAACAACCTGAACCGCATCCCCGAACGTTTCCAGATCCACTGAAAGAGGCGTGGAAGAACATACCTGCGGATTTGCTTAACGAACCAGTTGCCCGAAACCGAAAGCGTGAAGAGCTTGTCGGTAGTGGCCAGCAACTGCTTTGCAACCCCCATGCGTTCTTCTGAATAACTATCCAGAATCTTTTCATGAAACTCGTTTTTGATCACTCCCTGAAGCTTCCAGGCCAGGTTATAAGCATCCTGAAGCCCGGTATTCATCCCCTGTCCGCCTACGGGCGAATGAATGTGGGCTGCATCCCCGATTAAAAAGCACCGCTTGTTTCTAAACCTCTCCGCGAGGCGATGATGAAGCTTGTACACAGAGAACCACTGGCATACCTCTCCCTGCAGAGGAAAACCCAGGGTATACGTCAGGTACGGCTTCAGATCATCAAATGTCACATCCGCTCTGTCCTTCAGCGTTTGAGGAAGTACCCCGATAAAGCGGTAGGTCTGGCCGTTTACAGGAAAAATCCCGGTAAACCCCTCCTTTTTAAGGAAGAGCCTCACAGCAGAAATATCCCCCTGGTCCTTCATCACAATATCAGCGAGGTAAAAACGATTGAGGTAGGTCCCCCCCGCAAAACTTAAACCCTGGCTCTTCCGGACCTTACCGGAAGCCCCGTCTGCACCAATTACCCAGTCGCACTTTATTTCTTTCTCCGTTTCCCCGCGCTTCAGTTTTACTCTTGCTCCCCGGTCGTCACTCCGGATGTCCAGCAGTTCCGTATCCCAATACACCGGGCAGGCTTTCGAGGTTAGATAACTGAGAAGGACCTTCTCTGTCCTGCTTTGTTCCAGGATTAGCACATAGGGGAATGCAGTAAGCTTCTTATCTTTCTCCGTCAGGCTGAAAGCAGCCACTTCTGCATCCTGGTATACCGCGAGCCTGTCGACAGGGTTACCTGCAGCAAGGGCAGCCTCATCCAGACCAAGCTGGCGGAAGATCTCCAGAGAACGCGCCTGGACCGCAAGAGCCCGGGATTCTTGATTGAGACCGGTTTTAGAATCGATGATCACCGGTTGAATGCCATATCTCAGCAGTTGCGCCGCCATCATCAGTCCGGAAGGGCCGGCACCAACAATGAGGACGGAACAATCATGAGGCAGCAAATTCATTTAAGCAGCAGAAAAATCACAGGTTTCTTATGAAGGTCGATCTTCATTTTTCTCCATTGTTCAACAGGCCGGGAAATAATTTGTTCGTCTTCAGCTGTCAGATTACAGGCCACGCAAAGCCGTGTACGGTTATGACAGCTTTTTAAAAGCTCTTCGAGCAGCTGGTTGTTCCTGAACGGCGTCTCAATGAAGATCTGGGTCTGACGGAACTTTTCAGAAAGTGCTTCAAGCTCCTTTATCCTTTTTGAACGCTGTGCTTTATCAATGGGCAGATACCCGTGAAAAGAGAAACTTTGTCCGTTAAATCCCGATGCCATCAATGCCAGGAGGATAGAGCTTGGCCCTACCATCGGAACTACGGTAATATTCCTTCTGTGAGCTTCCGCCACGATCTCTGATCCCGGATCAGCCACTGCCGGGCATCCTGCTTCGCTCATAAGACCCACATCCTCACCGGCTTCCAGCTCACTGAAATATACGGCAATGTCGTTCCGGTCAGAATGTTTCCCGTACACATGGATCTTCAATTCACTCTGGGGAGTTTTAAGGCCCATGCTCTTCAGCCAGTGCCGGGCGGTCTTTTCATTCTCAACAATATAGGTACTTACCTTGTTAATTAACTGGATTTGCATCACTGGAAGTACCTTTTCAACCGAGTTTTCGGCCAAAGGTACGGGGATCAGAAAAAGTGTTCCTTTAGGCATTGTTGCAAATTTGATCTTTTTTCCTTATATATTGTATTGTAAAAGGAGGATTTATGACGTCTTTAAGTGTAAACTGGTTTATTGAAGGCTCTGTGGATTTTGAATACAAGAAATATCTGCTTCTCGCTTATTTACAACATGTAAACCGTCACTTTCACAGAACCAAACTGTATCCGGATCTTCATGATCTGATTTTCCACTATAATAACCTTCTTAAGTTTAAAGAAGACAAGTCGAACCTGCAGAAATCATTCCCGGAACGGCTGACTAATGCTGACATTGAGGCCGTCAACCTGACTTACGAAAAGATGGTAAAAGATGATTCCCTGATGCAGGAGATTGAACAGATCATCAATTACTCGCTCAGGAAAATTGATCCGGCCATCAAAGCCGGAAAAGAGATCTATGACTTCGTGGAAAGCAGGCTTAAGATAGAGACAATAGGAGTGGTTCCCCTCTACCCCTTTCATGGCTACATGCTCCTCAGGAACGGCGATGCAAAAGCGACCAATGTTTACGAATTCAGGGTAACGATCTTCGAAGGGAAGGATGAGAAATACCGGGGGATTAACACCCAGTTTGTGACCAACTACGACCGTAATTTCATTTACGGTACGCCCGAAGCGATCAGGAAAGATCTCATTCATAACAGGAGAGAGTTCCCCAACCCGGCAGTTTATCATGTAGAAACGGATATCACATTCCCCCTCGAACAAACATTGTTGCCCCTGGCTAAACGAAGTCTCATCAAGTACATCTCCAGCGTTGCTTAGGCTCACCTACACGGGGTAATACGTCATGAACTGACGCTGAAAATAACAAGGCTGCAGGCAGACCATGCAAGATACTAATCAAATTAGTATTTTTGGGCTTTAGAAATAAATATGGGCCTTGACAGCGGTCAGTTTTACGAGTACCTCTTAGTTGTTTCACCTGACTGGCGGGTCAACCTCCAGATAGCAAAGGTTCAGCAACACTTTACCAGGCACTATGGCTGCAGGTTTGCAAATCAGTTGAAGCCGCATATTGTACTCGTAAGCTTTGTACAACACCTCAGCGCCGAAAAATACATTATCAGGCATTTCGAACGGTTCACCCGGGCAATCACTCCCAGGATCATTGAAACAGGCGCGTTCGGTTCCATTCCTTCCCATTGTATCTATGCCGGCTTAAAGCACCCCGGTTCCCTCACAGAGATCATAACGGATCTGCGCATGAAATATGAGAAGCAGTTGAAAATTCCCGGCGCTGTCAAACCTGTATTTGCCGGTGCACCTCATATTGTCATTGCAAAAAACTTACCTGAAGAACAATTTGAACAAGCCTGGAATGACTGGCAGGAAGCTAGTCTCGACTGCTCTTTTAAAGCCAAAGAAATGCTCTTAATGAGACGGGAGCAGGACGTCAGTACAAATGGATACCAGCTTATAAAGTCCTTTCCCTTTGCTGCAACTTCATATTCCAGGCACACCCAGCTTACCTTATTTCAATCGTAAATAATGTGTAATTATTTACGGAACCGGCCACGCGAGATCAACGTTTGCTGGCTAAGGCCTTGATATCGCGGATTTCCAGTACCTGCTTTTCATAACCCATTACAGCCGCATTGATCATGGCATTTCCCAGCTCATGCATGGTGATCACACTTGCGGGAGCGAAAAATTTAATAACCTTCGTAATAAGACGGTAGACAGATTTCCAGTTTTTCTGACCATCAAACGGAAGCATCGCTCCAGGACGAAAATTATATTCCCCTTTAAACGGCAGAGCGGCGAGCGTATTCTCCGTGCGGCCTTTCACCCTCGCCCACATCATTCTGCTTTTTTCACTGCTATCGGTACCGGCCCCTGATATATAGCAAAAGGTTAGGGCACCGTTTACCTTCAGGAGGCTGCGGGCAAAAGCCAGGGTAGTATCAAACGTGATATGGGTATATCTCTCCTCCTTCATGCCTACAGAACTGATCCCGGCACAAAAAAAGCAGCCATCATAATCCGTTATCTCCTGCGCATGCTGGTCAAGCTGAAAAAAATCCTGCACGATCAGTTCTCTCAGTTTAGGGTGCTGAAGCTCATAATGCCGGCGGTTTACCATCAGTACCTCTGTTACCCTGGGGTTCTGGAGACATTCGAACAGCACCCCTTCGCCTACCATGCCGGTAGCACCAGTGATGATTACTTTTAGAGACATAGTTAGAAAGTTAAAAGTTGAAAGTTGAAAGTTAAAAGCTAAATGTTTAAAGTTGGGTATCCGATATTTTCTCTAAGTTAAGCATTTAAGGGTTTCATCGTTCATAAAAGAGAATCGGCCTGGTTTCGGGTGCGGGAAGCAGACGACAAGGACTGCTAACAAAAAAGGCCCGGATACCGGGCCAGATTCAAAGATATTTTGATTGTACTAGTTGTAAGAAGCAGAGATATTGGTAATCTTCCAGCCATCAGCACCACTGGTAAAGGTGACGTAATTAACTTTTGTAAAATCGCTGTACTTCATAGAGATCTTTACGATCGCTTGCGGGCCGGCCATTTCGAGCACGCTAAAGTCTGTCCGGCAGTTCTGAACCAGCCCTTCATAACTTTTAAATACTTCCAGTAACTCTGACTTGTTATAGCTCCTGACTTCGTTATCTGAGTGCATGGTATATTTAGCTTTTGCATCAAGCAGGCTCGACAGTTCCTTACTGTTTCCTGTATTTACAGCATCGATATACGAGTTAACTGCAAAATACATTTTATTCTTCGAGGCGCTGCTGCCATCATTCGCAAATGCACTGAATGAAAAGACGATTAAAAAAGCGGCGGTTAATGATTTGATAGTTTTCATGATCTTATTTCTTTAGTTTGTTTGTGAGTTGTTTGCTTGTTTGTTGATTCAAAAGTAGGGAGAGAACAGCCACCAGCCTATAGCATTTAGGCGGGGCACAGCAAGTATTCGGTAAACGAAGGAAAAGAACCGGTAAATGCAATTCCCAAACAACATTCATTGTGCTGCACTCACAAACAGGGCATCAGGCAGGTTAAATGTTCTTTTCGGCTGTTAAAAACGACAAATAGCTCACGACTGACAAAAAAACAACTCCCCCCGCCTGTTTTGCAGGCAGGAAAGATTAAAATCATGCGAAGGCAGGAGATCAGGGATTTTTCCTTGCAAGAAGATCGCGAATCTCTGTAAGTAAAACTTCCTCTTTGCTGGGAGCCGGTGTTACGGTAGGAGCAACCGCTTCCTTCTTTTTAAACTGGTTGATCGCTTTAACGAAAACAAACAGCGCCAGGGCAACAACAAAGAAAGAAATCACCTGCGAGAGGAAATTACCATACTTGATGGCCGTCCCCGGAATTACCAGTTCACTGAGATTGGTCAGGTTCGCTGCCTTAAGGGCAGGAGTGAGAATGGCCGGGGTGATAATATCATCCACCACTGAACTCACAATCTTACCGAAAGCACCACCTATTACCACGGCAACCGCCAGCTCAAGGACATTTCCTTTAACCGCAAATTCTTTAAACTCTTTAATAAATGACATAAGTATCTATGATTTATAACAGATTAAAGATAACAATTAAGTTCTTTACCCCGACATCCATTCTCTGAAGATGGCTGCTTTTGCTTTGCTTATCAGGATTTTTTCTTCAGGAGAAGGGACAACTTTTAGGTACAGGCGCCCGTTGAAGAAATAAGCTATTTCCCGGATCGCATCCCTGTTTACCAGGAACTGTCTGTTCGCTCTGTAAAATAGTTTTGGGTCCAGCACGTCCGACAGCTCATCCAGGCTTCTTTCCTCCATTGTAAGCATTTTAGAATCAAACTTCATCCCCCGAACCACTCCATTAGAAAGTTCGAACCATGCGAAATCACCGGCGGGCACCGGAAGCAGACGATCTCTGAAAGGAACCAGGAAACTTTGCCTGTAATTCCTCCCCTCTTTCATTAATTCAGTCAGCCTGCCAAGCAACTGTTTATTTATCTCCCGGCCATTCCTCTGTTCAAGCCGCCGGTATTTACCGACCGCGATTTGCAACCTGTCTTTATTAACTGGTTTCAGGAGGTAATCAACGCTGTTCAATTCAAAGGCCTTGATTGCATACTCATCATAGGCGGTTGTAAAAATTACAGGTATATCTACTCTGATATGATCAAATATGGCAAAGGAAAGCCCGTCAGAGAGGTGTATATCCAGAAATATCAGGTCAACAGGCGGCTGCGTTTCCAGGAACTCTGCCGCCTCTTCCGTGTTATCGATAATCCCTGTAACCTCCACATCCGGTTCGATAACACGGAGCAGGTTGATCAGATGTGAGGCTGCATGATCCTCATCTTCTATAATCAGCACTTTCATTTGTCTATTGAGTTAATGGAACCGTAACAGAGAAACCAGTATCAGACCTTTTCACGATGATCCCGGAGTTAACCAGGTATTGACAGCGCTGATTTAAAATAACAAGCCCCTGCCCGGTAGAGGGCACCGCCTCTTTCCGCGCCTGAAGATTGTTCTGCACCGTTAATCTGCCCTGTTCATCTGTAAAGATATCAATCAGCAGATTCTTTCTGGAAGAAACAATATTATGTTTTACGGCATTTTCCAGCAGCAACTGAACGGCAAGATGAGGAAGTTTCCACGTAAGGCGATCCGGATTGATGTTGATCGCGATCCGGATCTTATTGCCAAACCTTACTTTCAGAATCTCGATGTAAGTACTTGCCAGATGCATTTCATCGCGGAGTTGTACTAGTTCAGTCTTACTACCCGAAAGCACCTGCCGGAAAAGCTCAGACAAGTTGTCTAAAAATTTCGCAGCCGCCTCTTTATCACTCTGGATAAGGCTGCTAAGCACATTAAAAGAATTAAATAAGAAGTGTGGATTTATCTTGTTCTTCAAAGCTTCGTACCGCGATTCTGAATTCATCTTTAGTAAGGATTCATTTGCCAGCAATAACTGCTGCCGTGAAAATATGAGATGGTAAATATGTGCTATCAGAATGATCAGCAGAACTTCGATGAAAATGCTTATGCTAAAGAAGAAACGGAACAACCTCTCATTTACCCTTACATCAAAGAAAGAAAGGTGAAAGAAAATTAACAACGACCTTACGACAAAGAACATCAGGAGACTCAAAACGATCCGGCACACTACCTTCCTGAAGTCAATTGTCAGCCTCCCCACTTCAATCCTCCTGGTCTCGAGATTGAGAGCAAGGAAAATGACTGCAACAAGAAACGGATAAAAAGATTTTGCAACAAAATCAGCGGTACTGAAATGCACAGGCCTGCTAAAGCTGTCGGCCTGGCTGAAGACAGCCAGGCGGGGCAGCATAAAGACCAGCGTTATCCCCCGCGAAGTAAGGAAGATAAGCTTCTTCTTCGCTGGGATTTTATACACTTTACCCTCGTTTTTCCGGTGTTCCTTCTGGTCTTTAGCGGCCATTATCAGTGGTTTCAATAATATCTCTTATCATTTGCCTGATCTTCAAACTCGTAACCTGGCTCTCCTTCGGCTTTGTCCTGGTAAAGATAATTCCGGCAACCTGATGTTTCGAATCCTGCCAGGGATGAGTACCGAAAAGTCCGGGGCTGCTTGATTCCATTATATTTCCCAACTTGTCAACCACATCGAGCCAGTTGCCGATTCCGTATCTCAAACCGGTATTAGCATACTCAGAGTAGGGATTTGCAGGATAAGGAGTCGCCACGATCTCTGCTCCCCCGGTCTGATCCTTTATCATTTCATCAAGCGCTTCTTTAGTCAGGACTTCCGTCCCCTTAAAGACACCGCCATTAACGATCATTTCAAGGAAATTCAGGTAATCACGCGCTGTTGTCCTCACGCCGCCTGCGATCAGCGGGTTTGGTCCGTTAAAAGAATACACTGCCTTCATCCGGCAGGGACTGCCGATGGCTTCATCAAAGAGATTTTGCCAGGATTTTCCACTTACAATTTCGGCCACCCTTCCTGCTATCTGCATGCTGGCACTTCCATAACTGAACCCGGCGCCAGGCTTCCTTACTAAAGGCGTATACATCGCTATCGAATCTACTGCCTGTGCCAGTGTAAAATCACGCTTATACTCATACTTGTCAGAGAAGCCGTCGGGCTCTTCCTGATCCCCTTCAAAACCTGAAGTATGAGAAAAGAGCTGCCTGATAGTAATCATACCCTTATGATTCCGGGTGAAAAGAGGCAGGAATTTACCGACGCTGTCATCCAGGGAGAGTTTCTTCTG
>JBQGEO010000234.1:0-1664 GCA_052039655.1 Pararcticibacter sp. | reverse complement strand
AACGAAGCCAGGATGTATTATGAGAATGCCAAAAATAGCAGAATGGAGAATCGCTTAAAGTCGGTGAACGATCCTGTATTCGGAAAAACCACCCTGAGCAAAGATATTGACCCTGAGTTTAATAGCTATTATGTGGAAGATGGGGATTACTGGAAGGTAGATAACATCCTCCTTGGATACACCTTCAACAAGCTTGGGAAGCGCATCAAATCACTGAGGCTCTACACTTCTGTACTCAATGCTCTCGTCATTACGGGTTACAAAGGCGTTGATCCCGAGGTGAATGCTGAAGCACTGAATCCCGGGTACGACAACAGGGACCAGTATCCCAGTATCCGCTCGTTCACATTTGGTGCAGGTATTAAGTTTTAACCTTTAATAAACCCGAGATGAAATCGAAAATAGTATACATATTCATTACGGCCATCACACTCGTTCTGGCAGCTTGCACAAAACTTAAGGACGATAGCTATGGCCAGGTAATCTCAGAGAAATATAATCCGAAGACTGAACAGGAGGTCAGTTATCTCGTCAATGCAGCCTATGTTCCCTGGAGAGAAACCATGTTGCTTTGGAATGGCGTAGTACGGGCTCAGGAACTATGTGCCGACCAGGATGTTCTGCCGGCCCGCCCGAATGGCTGGGTAGACGGCGGCATTTATAAACGATGGCACCTGCATACCTGGACCACTGATGATGATTCGGCACTTCAGCCCTGGGTGCGCACGTATACGGGAATAAATACCTGTAACAGACTGCTTTCACAAATCGAGGAAGGTATCATAATAGTAAACAGAGGTATAAAGGAAGGCCTGGTGGCCGAACTCAAAGTTCTGCGGGCATCTTATTACTATATTCTTGTCGATCTGTATGGGAATGTCCCGATTGTCACTGACTTTAAAGATGTATCGCTTCCCAAACAGTCGGCAAGGAAAGAAGTATTCGATTTCGTTGTAAGCGAGATCAGTCAGAATATAGACAAGCTTTCTGAAACAGCCAGGGGCTATTATTACGGCCGGATAAATAAATGGGGCGCTTATACCCTATTGGCTAAAATGTACTTAAACGCTGAAGTTTGGACAGGTACGCCCCGATGGAATGATTGCATCACGGCATGCGACAAGGTAATAGACTTCGCCGGTAAAACAGGCGAATACGCTTTGGAAGCAAATCAAAAAGATGTATTCCGGACAGCCAATGAAAACTCCAAAGAGATAATTTTTGCCCTTCCTTTCGATGAAATCTACGTTACCGACTGGAATGCATTCGATTTCCACCTTTACACTCTTGCCTCCGAAAGTCAGCAGACATATAACTTTACAAATACTCCATGGGGCGGTGTATGCGTTATTCCTCAATTTATCGGATCATTTGATCCAGAGGATGTCCGGCTGAAAGAAAACTTTATATCAGGACAACAATATAAAGCCTCCGGCGAAATACTCACCCGTGCCGATAATGGAAAACCATTTGCTTACTTAAAGGATGTACCCAGTATCGACAAATCTGATATAACTGATGGATACCGGTGGGGAAAATTTGAATATGCAACAGGAATCACCAACCGGCTAAGTAATGACTGGCCTATGTTCCGCTATGCTGACATCCTCATGATGAAAGCGGAAGCATTGCTGCGCTCCGGGCAGCCAGGCGCTGGTGGCCTG
>JBQGEO010000233.1:0-11206 GCA_052039655.1 Pararcticibacter sp. | reverse complement strand
AGTAAAGAGCGAAGGGAGTTGTAAGCGTGTGCATTTGAGCTTTTGTGTTTTGCACTATGCAGAAAGGCTGATGGCTAAAGGCTGACGGCCAATAGCTGCTTTGCATCATACAGAAAGCTGATGATTGACTGCCAATGACTGCTTTGCACCATACAGGAAGCTGATGGCTGAAGGCTGACTGCCGATGGCTGATTGATTCGCTGAAAGCTAAATAAAATGAAATTTTTCACTATTGTTTTTTCCGTTTTTCTTTTAGGGGTAAATATTCCGGCAGGGGGTCAGGAGCTTCCTTCTGAGCTGCTGTCTCCTGATATTGTGTCGGTTAACAGAATGCCGATGCGGGCAGCTTCTTTTGCTTATGAGAATAGGGAACTGGCAGAGCGGAGGGAAAAGGAGAAATCTGCTTTCTTTCTGTCGCTGAATGGAAGCTGGAAGTTTAACTGGGTGAAGGATCCACGAAAGCGCCCCCTTGATTTCTTCAGAAAGGAATATGATGATTCGGGATGGAGTGATTTTAAGGTTCCGGCGAATTGGGAGCTGAATGGGTATGGGACGCCACTTTATATTAATACTTCTTATGAGTTTACCGGTCACGCTAAAAAAAACGAAAAGTTAAATCCTCCCTATGATATTCCTTTGGATAATAATCCTGTAGGTTCATACAGGAAGAAAGTGCTTATTCCTGAATCCTGGGATGGCAGGCAGGTCTTTATTCACCTGGGTGCGGTAAAGTCAGCTTTTTTCATTTGGGTAAATGGTGAGAAGGTGGGCTACAGTGAAGACAGCAAACTGGCGGCGGAGTTTGATATTACCCGGTATATAAAGACCGGCGAGAACCTCATCGCCCTGCAGGTGTACAGGTGGAGTGATGCGAGCTACCTGGAATGCCAGGATATGTGGCGGATTTCGGGCATTGAAAGAGATGTTTTTCTTTATTCCACTCCTAAACTGGACATCCGCGACTTTAAGATATCCGCCGGACTTGGCGCTGGATACCGGGATGGTATCCTGGAGATCTCGGCGGAGGTGAACAATTATAAGATTGATGGAAAAGGGTTTCATAGCGTTCCTGATACTTTCAGTGTGAGTGCTGAGCTTGTGGACAGTGAGGGGAAAAGAACGATTTATGAGGCTGTTCAGTCGAAGCAAAGTATATTGGGCAATTATAAACATGCGGTGTTCTTCAAAGCGAACATTCCCTCCGTCAGAATTTGGTCTGCGGAGATTCCTGATTTGTATACGGTATACCTGACCCTGAAAGATAAAACGGGCAAAATACTGGAGGTTGTTCCGCAGAGGATCGGTTTCCGGTCTGTTGAGATCAAAGACCGCAACTTTCTGGTGAATGGAAAGAGGGTCTTTCTTAAGGGAGTGAACAGGCATGAACATCATCCTAAAAACGGGCATGTATTATCGAAAGAAGATATGCTCCGGGATGTTGAGATGATGAAGAAGCTGAATATCAATGCAGTCAGGCAATCTCACTATCCTCCGGACCCCTACTGGCTGGAGTTGTGCTATCAGTATTTTTTTTATGAGGTGGATGAGGCTAATCTAGACTCTCACGGGCGGTGCTAGGAACTGCCGTACACCCTTGGTAAGGACAAAAGATGGTTAAAGGCTCATATGGAACGGATAAGCCGGATGTATGAGCGTGATAAGAACTTTACCTGTGTGGTGACCTGGTCGCTTGGTAACGAGGCTGGCAACGGGATAAACTTTTATGAGGGGTACGACTGGCTTAAAAAACAGGATTCAAGGCCTGTTCAGTACGAAAGAGCAGAATCTGACTATAATACGGATTTAATGGTTCCTCAATATCCTGCTCCTTCTTCCATGATCAGCTATTCAAAGAGCAATCCGGACAGGACGATGATCATGAGCGAATATGCACATATCATGGGGAATGGGCTGGGGAATTTTAAGGAATACTGGGAAGCGATAAGGAATTACCCTTACCTGCAGGGGGGCTTTATATGGGAATGGGTCGATCAGTCTATTGACACAGTGAAAAACGGCCGGCGGATACTGGCTTATGGGGGTGATTTTCCGCTTGAAGGACCGGCAGATCCTAATTTGAGTGATAATAATTTCTGTGTAAAGGGTATGGTAACCGCATATCATAAGCTCACCCCAATGGCGATAGAAATTAAGAAGGTTATTCAGCCCATCCAGACTTTGATGAAAAGTCCGTTTACGCTTGAGGTGAAGAATGAATATTTTTTCAGGGACCTTTCGAATATTCAATTACAATGGGAAGTATTGAGGGATGGCAGGATTTGTGAGAAGGGAAAAGTTCTAAACCTTACTGTTTCAGCAGGTAAAATATTACCTGTTCGTATACCTGCCAGAACTAATACGGATGATGGAAGGGAATATTTCCTTAACGTTCGTTATTTTCTCAAACAAGCGGAACCTCTTCTTCCTGCCGGTCATGAAGTTGCGTATGAACAGTTTCCTTTGGGGCAGCCGCCGGTTTTTACCGCGTATCCGGTAAAAATCCGGGAGAAGCTGCGTCCGGAATACAGAGACAGCATCCTGACAATAAGCGGTAAGGGGTTTTCGGTTCAATGGGATTTGCGGAAGGCAATGATGTCCGGGTATTTGCTTGATGGGCAGCCTGTGCTTCTTAACGGACCTGTTCCCGATTTCTGGAGAGCTCCTACTGATAATGATATCGGTACGGGTTTTAACAAATCAATGAGGATGTGGAGAGAGGTTTATTTATCAGGTACAACCCTGGAAGCAGTATGGAATGCAAGGCCGGATGGAACTTATGAAATTAAGCTTAGCCGCAGTTTGCTGAACGGTGATGCAGTGTGCGGGCAAATTTTTGTGGTGTTTGCGGATGGTACTATTTCTGTTCAAAACCGACTAAAGGTAATAAAAGGCAATTATCCTCTTCTGATGCGGGTGGGAACGAATCTGCAGATGGGGAAGGAGTTTGACAGGATAGAATGGTACGGACGTGGTCCCTGGGAGAATTATTGGGACAGGAAATCCGCTTCATTGGTAGGTT
The DNA here is from genome assembly GCA_052039655.1 of Pararcticibacter sp. GTDB lineage: Bacteria > Bacteroidota > Bacteroidia > Sphingobacteriales > Sphingobacteriaceae > Arcticibacter. The sequence continues at coordinate 8,187 of JBQGEO010000233.1, read as the reverse complement.
TGTATTCCCAGTCGCTTAAAGAACAGTATTTCCCCTATGCAAGGCCACAGGAGAGCGGTAATAAGTCAGATGTACGCTGGGTGAAATTTACTGATAAGAAAGGCAGGGGGATAAGGTTTGAATTTACGGATAGTTTACTTAACTTTTCGGCATTGCCTTATAGTTTGAATGATCTTGACCCTGAGGAGGATAAGAAACAGTATCACTCTGGTGAACTGAGCGAAAAGGATCGGGTTTATATGCACATAGATCTCCAGCAAACCGGCTTGCAGGGAATAGATAGCTGGGGCGCCTGGCCGTTGAAGGAATACATGATTCCTTACAGGGATCAGAGTTACGGGTTTGTAATGAGGCCGGCGGGGAATAAGTAGTAAGTTATAAGTCAGGGAGTTGAAAGTTAAAAGTATAAAGTTAAAAGTTTAAAATTGGCGGCGGCCAGGAAGCTGATTGCTGAACACTAATTGCCAATAGCCAACTGCTAATAGCTGATAACTAACTGCTGATAGCTGAAAACTGATAGCCCTGTAAGGGGGACCGTCGACAGCCAATTGCCAATAATGATTATGAAAAAAAATACACTTTTTGTTATTCTTATGCAGACGTTTTTCTTTAGCGGATTTGCGCAGGTAAGTATCATTCCCAAGCCGGTTAATATGGTAATGGCAGATGGGGGGCAGAGTTTAACAATTAATGCGGAGACCCCGGTAACGGTCGCTGAACCGGCATTGCAAAGTTCAGCGGATTTTCTGAATGATTACCTGGTGCAGTATTATGGGTTCCTGCTTAAAAGCCGGGTGGAGAAGAGCGGGGCAGCTGGTGTCCATTTGAGTATCAATAAAGACAGAAATCAAACCAGCGGATCTTATTCATTGAGTGTAGATAAGAAGGGGGTGAGAATTCAGGGGAATGATGCTGCGGGAGTGTTTTACGGAGTGCAAACTTTAATTCAACTTCTGCCGTCTGCGAAAAGCACTTCCCTGGGGGTTCCGTTTGTTACTATTAATGATGCCCCGCGTTTTTCATACAGGGGGATGCATCTGGATGTAGCACGTCATTTCTTTCCTGTTTCCTTTGTGAAGAAGTATATAGATTATCTTGCTCTCCATAAGTTCAATTATTTCCACTGGCATCTTACAGATGATCAGGGCTGGAGGATTGAAATCAAGAAGTATCCTAAGCTGACACAGGTTGGGGGATACCGCAACGGAACGATCATTGGACATTTCCCCGGGACAGGCAACGATAATAAACGTTACGGAGGGTTTTATACGCAGGAAGAGGTGAAGGAAATAGTGAATTATGCTGCTAAGCGCTACATAACGGTTGTGCCGGAGATCGAGATGCCGGGTCATGCGTCGGCAGCTATCGCGGCTTACCCGGAGCTAAGTTGTTTTCCAAATGAATCTACAAAGTTTCCTCCGAAGACAGTATGGGCGGGTGACACTACAAGGAAGCATGTTCAGCAAACCTGGGGGGTGTTTGAGGACGTGTTTGCCCCGACAGAAAAGACATTTGCTTTTTTGCAGGACGTAATTGATGAAGTTATTAATCTATTCCCTTCGAAATATATACACATCGGTGGTGATGAATGTCCGAAAGACAACTGGAAACGTTCGGAATTTTGTCAGCAGCTCATGAAGGAGAAGGGCTTAAAGGATGAGCATGAGCTTCAGAGCTATTTTATCCAAAGGATGGAAAAATACATCAATCACAAGGGAAGAACCATCATCGGATGGGATGAAATTCTTGAAGGAGGTTTAGCTCCGAATGCCATAGTAATGAGCTGGAGAGGCGAGGAAGGCGGAATTGCAGCGGCTAAACAAAGTCACTTTGTTATTATGACTCCGGGCAGCCATGTTTATTTTGATCATTCCCAGGTGAAGCCGGATGATTCATTGACTATTGGCGGATATACGACAGTAAGAAAGGTGTACTCTTATGAGCCAGTCCCCCAGCAATTGTCGGCAGCGGAATCAAAATATGTAATGGGAGCACAGGCAAACGTGTGGTCTGAATATATGGAGCATCCATCGAAGGTAGAGTACCAGGTGTTTCCAAGGATGAGTGCTTTAAGTGAGGTCTTATGGAGCCCGAAGCAAACACGCGACTGGAAAGACTTTGAACCGAGACTGCGAGAACAGCTTAAAAGATACGATCTCTGGAAGGCTCATTACGGCCCGGTGGTGACAGAGATGTAAGGCACTTACAGTACTGAGGATGAGCCGCAGGCAGGAGCTGACAGTCGATTGCTGACAACTTAAAACTGATCGTTAATAAACAATGAATATAGATTTTTTTAAGCCCGGGATAGCTATGTCCTTGTTTGCCTTGTTAATCCCGGGGATTGTACAGGCGCAGTCTGCGTACCAGTTCAAAGAGGGGCTGATTCTTAAGAAGGTACACAGGTATGGAAGGGAAGCGTTGTATTCGGATGCGCTTGCTGTGCAAATGTACCGGGGGGTGTTGAAGACCCCTGGTGAAGGAGGGGTATTCGGAAGTGATGGTGAGGGGACGGTGATGAAATGGGAGAAAAGTGTTGCTGATTCGGCGGGAAGGTTCGGAGGTGCCGGATACTGGGGAAATGGATATCTGTATCTCTCTTATCCTTCCGATGGGCCAAAGGTAGCTTTGTTGAACGTTCAGGGAAATAACGCGGTCTATGTGAATGGTGTTATCCATTTCGGCGATCCTTACCAGTCTGGCTGGATGTATATTCCCATTCAGCTAAAGAAAGGAACGAATGAGTTTTATGTGAGAGGGCAATATTCCTCGGCGCGTCTTTTATTTCCACCAAAGCAGATAATGTTGAACGTGGAAGACCTTACCGTTCCGAATATCGTTCAGGGAGCTGATAATAAAAACCTGAAGGCGGCAGTGGTGATAATTAACACGGGGAGCAGCGATTTAAAAGACCTGGCAATCCGGGCAACCGTTGCCGGTAATGAAATGCTAAGCAGGCTGCCGGTGGTGAACGGAATGATGAGCAGGAAGGTTGCATTCTCGTTTGATGCAGGGAACGTACAGTCAACAGGCAAGGTTTTGTGCAGGATTGAATTATTACGGGACGGTAAAGTTATAGACGATAGTAAAGTGGAACTGGAATGTGTGTCTTCCACGGATAAATACATGAGCACCTTTGAGAGCGGCATAGACGGCAGTCTTCAATACTATGCTGTATCTCCCCAGGCAGGCGGTGTGGTTAAAGGATCGTCCTTGTTTTTCTCTGTTCACGGAGCAGGAGTTGAAGCCATTGGCCAGGCGAAGGCTTACCAGGCAAAAGACTGGGGCACTCTGGTTGCTCCTACAAACCGCCGGCCCCGGGGTTTTAACTGGGAAGACTGGGGACGGCTTGATGCACTTGAAGTATTGAATATTGCCAGGAGCAGGTTTGATCCGGATCCTGACAGGGTTTATCTCACAGGGCATTCTATGGGCGGGCACGGCACCTGGTTCCTCGGAGCGACCTACCCTGGTAACTGGGCTTCCATCGCTCCTTGTGCCGGATATCCCACATTAAAGGGATATGGCTCGGCTGATGGCCTGATCCCCGATCAGGGGGCTTCTGCTATCGAACAGGTATTACTAAGATCCAGTAATCAAAGCGATGTCCCGGCGCTGGCTACCAATTATAAACCTTTTGGAGTCTATATTAATCATGGGGATGCTGATCCCGTTGTGTCTGTAGATTATGCGCGGCAGATGAAGAAGGTTCTGGCTGAGTTTCATCCGGATTTCAGCTATTACGAATACCCCGGCGGAAGTCACTGGTACGGCAGTGAGAGTGTGGACTGGAAGCCTCTGTTTGAGTTCTTTAAATGGCATAAGAGGCTTGCGGATACAGCTGTGAATGTAATCGATTTTAAGACTGCCAGTCCGGGAATCAGTTCAACCTATCGCTGGGCGTCTGTTGTTCAGCAGGAACACCCACTTGAATACAGCAGGCTTATTCTGAAGAGAGATAAAAGTGCGGGTGTGATAAACGGTTCTACTGTTAACGTGAGGGTACTTAAGCTGGCACTTTCTGATTTTGGATCAGGGAAGAAGGTTACCGTAGTACTTGATTCACTTAATGCATTGACCTATACAGCAAAGGGAAACACTGATACCCTGACCCTTCGTAAAAGCGGAAATAGCTGGGCTATCAGTGCTGCTCCCTCCCTCACTCAGAAAGGCCCTCACCGCTACGGAACTTTTAAGGAACCTTTCAGTAAAAAAATGATCTTCGTTTACGGAACCAAGGGCAGCAGGGATGAAAACGAATGGAGCATCAGTAAAGCCCGTTATGATGCTGAGGCCTGGTATTACCGAGGGAACGGAGCTGTTGATGTAATTGCCGATAAAGACTATTCTGAAAGCAGATATGCTGGACGGAATGTGATCATTTATGGAAATGCTTCGACTAACAGTGCCTACAACAGGCTTCTGAAGGGGTGCCCGGTGCAGGTTTCGAGAAACTCCGTGAAGGCCGGAAGCCGTGAATGGAGCGGAGATGATCTGGGGACTTATTTTATCTGGCCGCTAAAGGATACAAAAGCGAATTCAGTTGCTGTTATCGGGGGCAGCGGCTTGAAAGGTATGAAAGCGGCAGAGGCTAATCAGTATTTCGCCGGTGCAAGCGGGTTTCCGGATTTTATGATCTTTTCACTTGATATGCTTTCAACCGGAGGCAGGGGAGTGAAAGCTGCCGGGTTTTATAACAATGAATGGGCCATCGGGGAGGATGCAGTGTTTAATTAAGTTTATGACTCAGATCAAAACAACGGTATTAGGGATAGTTCTGATCGGATTATCTTCGTTCGGGTACGGTCAGAAGAAGATGCCTGAAAAAGCTTTAAGCAGAAAACAAGCTGAGGAAATCAGTCAGTCTGCATGGCTGGATTGCCTTAAAGAGATCAGAACTCAACTGAAGCAGGAATGGGAATCAGGAGAAATCCGGTCAGGTGCCCGTATTATGAAATTTAAGTACAGGATATCGGGAGAGAAACCTGCTGATGGAAGGAGCCTGTATATATCTATGCACGGAGGAGGAAATGCGACAACAGAACTGAACGATCAGCAATGGAATAACCAGATTAAGCTTTATTCACCGGCAGAAGGGGTATATCTGGCTCCCCGGGCACCCACCAATACATGGAACCTGTGGCATGAGCCCCATATCGACACTTTATTTGACAGGTTGATAGAGGCTGCGATGGCTTTTCAGGATGTAAATCCTAACAAGGTATATTTAATGGGATATTCTGCGGGAGGAGACGGAGTTTACCAGCTTGCTCCGAGGATGGCAGATCGCTGGGCTGCGGCTTCGATGATGGCAGGACATCCGAATGAAACATCTCCGTTAGGGTTAAGAAATATAGGATTCGCACTTCATATGGGGGCACTGGACAGTGCTTACAACCGGAATGAGATTGCCCGGAAGTGGGCACTGATGCTCGATAGCTTAAGTGCGTCAGATCCCGGTGGATACAGGCATCATGTGGAGTTACACGAAGGCCGGGGACACTGGATGAACCGGGAGGATTCTGTTGCTGTAAAATGGATGGCGGAATTCAGAAGAAATGCTTTGCCTGATAAGATTGTCTGGAAACAGGATGATGTTCATCATTCGGGTTTTTACTGGCTTTTCGTTCCGGAAGAAAGTGTAAAAACGGGAGGGCTGGTTGTTGCCTCGCGAAGTGGCAATGAAATCAGGATTGGTCAGAGTTATTGCGATACACTGGTTGTACGGTTGAATGATAAGATGGCTAATCTGGATAAGCCTGTTACCGTAAACTACCTGGGAAAGGAGATCTTCCGGGGGAAGCTGAAACGGCGGGCCTCTGTTATCCGGAAAACGGCAGCGGAGAGAAAAGATCCGGATCTTATATTCTCAGCTGAGATTGTGATTGTAAACTGAAAGGTAACAAATATATAATGAAATATAACCGCAGGAAGTTTATAGGGATGTCGGCGCTTGGGATTCCACTGTTGTCAGGTTCGGATCTTCTGGCTGGAACCAGGAATACTGAAAATATGAGATCAGGCGGTCCGATAGTGATCTCTACATGGGATTTTGGTGTTGCTGCCAATGCAGAGGCTTGGAAAGTGCTGAAGCAGGGAGGGAGGGCCCTTGATGCTGTTGAACAGGGCGTATGGGTACCGGAGGCGGATCCAGCCAATCAAACGGTGGGTCTCGGAGGCTTTCCGGACCGGGATGGAAAAGTTACCCTGGATGCCTGTATTATGGACGAGTTGGGAAATTGCGGGAGTGTTGCTGCGCTTGAACATATCGTTCATCCTATCTCAGTAGCCAGAAGGGTGATGGAGAAAACTCCGCATGTGATGCTGGTGGGAGAAGGTGCATTGCAATTTGCCCTTGAACAAGGGTTTAAGAAGGAGAATCTTCTCACACTCCAATCGGAAAAGGCCTGGAAAGAATGGTTGAAAACGTCTCAGTACAAGCCTGTTATTAATGTCGAAAATAAATCATTCGCTCCTCGTAAACTACCTGGTAATCAATACAATCATGATACGATCGGTATGCTGGCACTTGACTCAAAAGGAAATATCTCCGGAGCCTGTACGACCAGCGGCATGGCGTTTAAATTGCGCGGGAGAGTGGGAGATTCTCCGATTATAGGTGCTGGTCTTTATGTAGACAATGAGGTGGGAGGCGCGACATCCACGGGAGTTGGGGAAGAAGTGATCCGGAATGTGGGTAGTTTCCTGGTGGTTGAACTTATGCGGCAGGGCTATAGCCCGGAAGAAGCGTGCAAGGAAGCTGTAATGAGGATCGTCAGGAAGAAGCCTGAAACAGCAAAAGAAATCCAGGTAGGCTTTCTTGCTCTGAATAAAAAAGGCGAGTACGGAGCTTACGCCATACAGAAAGGATTTACATTTGCGGTTTGTGATATTAATAAGCAGGATTTAATTATAAAGGGGAAGAGTTATTACTAGAATAATTGCATTAATAATTAAAAAAAACTTAAGTTAGCTTTTATCGTATACGTGTGATACAATTTGGACAAGCTAACGGGGTTTTATGGTCGATGTAATTAAAAGAAATAACGTAAGAGTCATCGGAGAGGGAACCCGGACAATGGTTCTGGCCCATGGTTTTGGATGTGACCAGAATGTTTGGCGGTATCTTATCAATGCATTCAAAACCCGATTCCGTCTCGTCCTGTTTGATTACGTTGGCGCCGGTCAATCTGACCTGGATGCTTACAATCCTGTCAGATATAATTCGCTGGATGGCTATGCGAAAGACATTATAGAAATCCTGGATGCCCTGAATATAAAGAGTACCGTGTTCGTCGGACATTCCGTAAGCAGCATGATCGGACTTCGTGCTTCTATTATCCGTCCCGAGCTTTTTGAAAGCCTCATCTTTGTGACGCCCTCTCCTTGTTATATTAATGAGGAAGATTATACAGGAGGGATAAGTAAGGAGGACCTGGAAGCTCTTTTAGATATGATGGACAGTAACTACCTGGGGTGGTCGGGCACAATGGCGCCGCTAATCATGGGAAATCCTGAAAAACCTGAGCTTTCTGAAGAGCTCAATTCTAATTTCTGTGCGACGGACCCGGAAATAGCCAGGGAGTTTGCACGGGTTACTTTCCTTTCGGATAACCGGGATGATCTTAAGAACGTTGTTGTGCCGAGTCTGACACTCCAATGTGTTGAGGATATTCTGGCACCAGTTGAGGTTGGTCATTATATGGAGAAGAATACTCCTGGAAATACATTATACATTATGAATGCGAGCGGGCATTGCCCTCATCTGAGTGCACCCGAGGAAACCGTTGAGGCAATTAGTTCCTATCTGGGACTATATCAATCAGTATGAGTGAGGGTGATGAAATCATAGATTTTAAGCAGTTATACCACCAGTCGCCCTGCGGATTGGTGTCCTATGCTCTTAAGGGAGGGAGTATTCTTTATGCGAACAAGACCCTGCTTGGCTGGCTTGATGTGAGTGAGCATGAGATAAAAGGGGTACATTTTACTGAACTGCTTGACCGGGGCGGGCGTCTTTACTACCAGTTATTTGTTTATCCTCTGCTCCGTGTAGAGCAGGAAGCAAAAGAAATAAGTTTTCAGATTATTACAGAGAAGACAGGCTTTGCCTGTTTATTTAGCGCCAGGGCTTGTTTGCATCCGGGAATGCCGGATCCTATTGTTCATGCTACCATCTATAAGGTA
>JBQGEO010000232.1:0-2731 GCA_052039655.1 Pararcticibacter sp. | reverse complement strand
GCCGGTAAGATGAATAATTGTTTTTTGAGCTTCTGCGGCACCGCCCGCGCCCGTATGGGGATAAATAGTGGTGTTTTCAAGTAACTGCCCCTGTTCATCCAGGCATACCACTTTACAGCCGGTTCTGAACCCCGGGTCTATCGCCATAATCCTCTTTTGCCCCATAGGTGCGGCCAGCAGCAGTTGCCGCGCATTCTCTGCGAACACTCTTATCGCTTCTTCGTCTGCTTTTTTCTTGGTCAGAAGACGGATTTCCGTCTCCATTGAAGGTTTTAAAAGTCTTTTAAAGCTATCAGCCACAGCCAGGCGTACCTGGTCTGATGCAGCAGTGTTACCCTTTACGAAGAACCTGTCGAGGATAGCGATAGAATCGTCCTCCGGAGGGTAAACATCGAGGGAAAGAACGAGCTCTTTTTCTCCCCTTCTCATGGCAAGTATGCGGTGAGAAGGAGCTGTTTTCACCGGCTCGTTCCATTCAAAGTAATCTTTATATTTAGCGCCCTCCTCTTCTTTTCCTTCGATAACTTTTGAACTGAACTCGCCTTTTTCAATGAATAATTCACGTATTTTGGCCCGGGCATCGGCGTTCTCGCTGATCTGCTCTGCTATGATATCCCTGGCACCTGCCAATGCTTCGGCATCGCTGTTCACTCCTTTCTGTTCATCCACAAATTTAGATGCTTCTGCCAGGATATCGAATGCTCCCTGTTCCAGTATCCGATCGGCTAAAGGCTGCAGCCCTTTTTCTCTTGCAGCACTTGCCCTGGTTTTTCTTTTTGGCCGGTAAGGAAGGTAAAGGTCTTCAAGGACACTCAATGTTTCTGCCTCATGAAGGCTTTTCTCCAGTTCGGGGCTTAGTTTGCCAAGCTCTGTTAATGACTTTAAAATAGCTTCACGCCGTTTGTCCAGTTCCCGTAGTTGTTCTGCCCGGTCGCGGATAGCCGCAATCTGAACTTCATCAAGGCTGCCCGTCATTTCCTTGCGGTAGCGCGAAATAAAGGGCACTGTCGCCCCTTCGTTCAGCAATGCAACAGTCGTGCTTACCTGCTTCTCACTTAATGAAAGTTCTGCGGCAATCTTTTTAAAATGTGCAATCATATCTCTCTCAAAGATGTCAAATAAAAAGTCCGCGAATTTGCCGCAATCTGATGATAATTCAAAATTTGCTTATCAACACCTCCCCCAATCATCAAAACTCCCCAATACTCCAAACTTTCCACTTTAAACTTTCCACTTTAAACTTTCCACTCTTTAATCCCAGGTCGTCTTCACAAGTAGCCCAACAACGATAGCTGTGGAAATACTTATCAGCGTGCCGATCAGAACATATTCCGTCCGTTGGGGAGCATCTTTGGTGTCACTGAACCGCAGGATAGATTTAGCTGCCGTGAGTAAACCGATCGCGGCATACTGGTCGAACACTACCAGAACAAATATGATCAGCCGTTCCAGTATCCCAATCCACTTCCCTGCATTGGCCAGGCTGTTTTCCTGCGGCTGAATCTGTTCTCTCCACCTGGTGGTCAGCATGCCGATCATGATCCCTGAAGGGTATGAAAGGAAGATGATCGCTATTGCACAAACCCAGGCATTTTTATTGTTTAGTAAGCTGATAACAACCGCTGGTTCGGGCATTTGTTCCGGAAAGATCATGAGCCCCAAAAGCAGGATGACCGCGGTGTGTAGAAACTGGTCGGCGAAGAAATAGATGAGTTTTGCCGGCCGGTAAGACTTCCACAGATCTATGAGACAGTGGCTTACCAGAATAACAACAAGGACCTGCCAGTGTTCAAAACCGGTAAAAAGCCACGCAACGAGGGCTGTAAGAGCGGAGTGCAGGTAAAGATGCCATGACCGCCAGTGCCGTTCCATTCTTCCTTTGACCCATGAGTTGGGTTGCAGTACAAAGTCAGTAAGCAGGTGAGCACAAAACATTTTGATATACCACAGAAACAACATAGGTCTATTTAATCAGAGATACAAGTTTACGATATATTTCAACAGATCTTTCCAATTCTTTCCAGTTTGCCGATTGCGCGAGCTTATTGATCGTTGACTGGCTCTTTCTCAGCTTTTTTGCAGTTTCTGTCTGCGTAGCGCCCATCAGCAATTCACTGATAGCCTCAGATTGCTTGGCCGACATTTTTTGTGTAAGCATATCCGCCAGTACGGCAATTCCCTGCAGTCCCGGATCTATTTTTTCATCTGCGCAGCGTATCGAAAGCCGGTCGGAGGTTCTGACAAGTGCGTCAAGCTCCCTTCCGGAAAGGACAAAAGCTTCACCCTTGGCTGTTGCCATGCTCTTTACCGGCTCTTCCACGTTGCCTATGCCGATTGCAATCCGGATGTCAATGCTCTCATCCTCATTTTGCCACATTCCCTGTCTGGCTATCGTCCTGAGCCGGAGTGCCAGGTTTAAGCCTTCGGAAGCGTCGCACAGAGCGTGAAAACTGTCTCCCCTGTAAAAGTCGTTTTTGGCGTTTTGCCACTTAAGTTCCGTCTTTATTGCAAAAAGAAGTTCATCCAGCTTTTTTTCGTTCAGCAGGGTGGAATTTACAATATCGCCAGTCAGGATCGCTTTGATGCTCGTCATATGCACAAATATAGATACATATGGCGATAAAATAAAATTATCGCCTTTTTTGTCTATATTTTTAAAATATCGTATGATATGGTGATAATTAGGTGCTGACTAAAAAGAAAAGCAGAAAAGTGGAAATAGATTTTCTTC
>JBQGEO010000231.1:0-14537 GCA_052039655.1 Pararcticibacter sp. | reverse complement strand
TTACTATATGGCGTTGCTGTCTGAAAGTCAGCTATCTATTCGTTTCGTTGTTTAATAGTTGCTTGGCGGCATAGCCTGACCTGCTAATTTGAAATATCTCGTTTAAATGAATTGCCATAGCCCTCTCTGCTGCCATAGGGTCGCTTTCTTCAAGGGCTCTCAGTATCGCCCGGTGCTCGGGTATTGACAGTATTCCTCTTTCTTCCCCGCACACTTTATTCTCATTGATACTTTTAATCAGATCCGGGATAAGAATCAGCATCATTGACTCCAATGCCGGGTTCTTGGTTGCCCTCGCTATCTTCACGTGAAACAAGAGATCCTCTTCAATTCCGTTGAGTCCGTTGTTCACTTTACTCTCATACTCGTCAAGTGCTTTAGCCATTGATGCCAGATCTTCTTCCGTCCGTCTCTCTGCTGCAACGCGTGCTACACTCAGTTCAAGATAATAACGAGCCTCAATAAGTGCATTAAAATCGTCTTTATTGAAGTTGATAACATCTGTAAGAAGGTTATCCAGGATATTAATGCTCAAACCGGAAACATAAGTGCCGCTCTGGGGGCTGGTCCTCAACAATCCGTAAAACTCAAGCTTTAGAATCGCTTCCCGGACATAGCTTCTGCCGACACCAAATTTTTCAGCAAGATTTCTTTCTGCCGGAAGCCGGTCCCCGGGTTTCAACTGCCCTGAAACGATCAATTGCTTAAGCTGTCTGATTATTTTATCAACAGGAGTCTCAACTTCTATTGCCTTTATAGTTTCTATCAATGGGTTCATCTGGTCGACCAATTATTGGTTGACCAAAAATATATAAAAGAATTATAACTCCAAATTTTATCTTTATATTATTTATGTGACAATAAAAGCAACTCATATAAAGGCATTTAATTGGGCGTCCTCTTGTTAACGGAAACAGGAAGGTTGATTGGCAAAAGATAGGCAGCCACTTCCCTGCCTGCATGGGCCCCTGTGGGTACTCTAATGGGGATGAGAGCATAGTGAGTGCAGGGTGAGAGCACATTGAGTGCACGTTTTGCCAGAGAAATGTGCACTTACCGTGCTCTCAATGTGCTTTTACCCTGCATATATTCCCTATCGGGGTCATCGCGGGCTCGGCTAGAGGAAGAGTAGTTCTCCGAACTGGCGTTTTCACAAGTATAGAACTTTCTCCCTGGAAAATCAATATACTGGTTTTCAGGAGGCAACAAGGATGTGGAACATTCCTTAAAAGTGGGAGGAGATGGAGTGTCTGTCGATCCAGTGACCCCGGTGAAAGATCGCAGCAGCAGACGGTTCATCATCAAAACAGGATCTCGTCAATATGCAAGCGGTACCCCGGGCATTGGCTGAATGGTTCATGAAATATATAGGTCAGAGTTGATCCCTTACTTGCAGATGTTCTAACCCCGCTTAACCTGAAGGAATACGAAAACATGGGATTTGCATCAATTTTTACTAACTTTCAACTTTATCCGGCAAAGCAGTAATGTTCTGGAAGGACATGAACAATATTCCTGAGTAATGAAAGTAATAAGTAAAGAAGAATTCGCTAAAGCAACCCGCATCGACAAGCTTCATCTTCCTGGCCTTGCATCTCTTCTTATGGAGGTAATGAAGATTAATCATGTAAATGAGGCATTCTCAAAAGCACAGCATCTCGAAGGAATTGACTTTATCGATAAAATTCTGGAAGTACTTGGTATCCAGGTGGAGTTTGATCCGAAAGAACTTGCCAATCTGCCTGCCAAAGGTGCTTTCATTGCAATAGCTAATCATCCTTACGGAGGAGTTGAAGGGCTGGTATTGTTAAAGATCCTGTGCATGGCAAGGCCGGAAGCTAAATTGATGGCTAACTTCATCCTGAAGAAAATACCTAACCTTAGTGAATATTTTATAGCCGTAAATCCATTCGAAAACATCGAGCATTCTTCCAGCATCAGTGGAATTAAGACTACGCTAGCTTTATTAAAGCAGAACGTGCCTGTAGGTATTTTTCCGGCGGGAGAAGTTTCCACATATAAAATGAATACGCTACAGGTCACCGACAGAATGTGGCATCCTGTTGTCGGAAAGATTATTGCAAAAGCGGGGGTGCCTGTAGTGCCGGTTTATTTTCACGGAAACAACGGACTTTTGTTCAATATCCTAAGTCTGATCCATCCTGCACTCAGAACAGCAAAGTTACCTTCTGAATTATTCAACAAACAGGGGCATACCATAAAATTGAGGATTGGGAAGCCAATCCTTCCGGATGAAATTCCGTTTCAAAGTAACACAACAAAACTTCTGGCTTATCTCCGGGCAAAGACATATTGCCTGGGCACAAGCCTCGAAAACGACAGGAGGCTTTTTAATCCCGGGAATCTCTTTAAGATCAGGAAAAGGGCAGAACCCATCAGCCCGGCTGTTCACTAGGACCTGCTTGAATCCGAGGTTAAGATATTGAGAGAAAAGCATTGCGTCTGGCAGGAGAAACAATATGAAGTGTTCATCACACCGACAACACTGATACCGAATATTATAAAAGAGATAGGCCGCCTGCGTGAAATGACGTTCAGGCTGATTGGCGAAGGCACCAATAAATCTTCGGACCTTGATGGATATGATATATACTACCATCATCTTTTTATTTGGGATACCGAAGCAAAGGTAATCGTCGGAGCATACCGCATCGGCCGGGGAGACGAAATATTTTTCAGCATGGGAAAACAAGGATTCTATACATCCAGTCTTTTCAAGATAAAAGACCAGTTTTACCCTGTTTTAAGAAAAAGCCTGGAACTCGGGCGCTCCTGGATCAGAAAAGAATATCAGCAAAAGCCGCTTCCTTTATTTCTTCTATGGAAAGGGATCCTGAAATATCTGCTTACTCACCCCCAATATCGTTACCTGATCGGGCCCGTCAGTATCAGCAATAGTTTTTCGAAGTTCTCCAAATCACTTATTGTTAACTACATCACCCGCTTCCACTTTGATCACGAGATGGCAGAATATGTGAAGCCAAAGAAACGTTTTAAAGTTGATTTCTCTAAAATTGATTCAGATCTCCTGCTTGAGTCGAAAGATTCTCTGAAGTCGCTCGACAGCCTCATCTCCGAAATAGAGGTATCGCATATGAAGGTACCGGTACTTCTCCGCCAATATATAGCTCTGAACGCTAAAATAATATGTTTCAATATTGATCCGAAATTTGCAGACAGCCTCGACGGATTCCTTATTCTTGATCTTGAGAACATTCCCAAGGAAATGATTGAAAAGCTTGGAAAGAATTTATAAGCTCGCGCGCAGGGGGCACGATGAGCAACTCAGGTTAGAGAAAGGCAAATTACACCCGACACAAATAACGCCGGAGCTAAAGCTAAGGTCTGTTTATTATTGAGATCAGGCGTTAATAGCCTTCCACAACATATCTTTTAGTTCTTGTAGGCCTTTTTGAGCAACAGAAGAAATAAAAACATAAGGAAGGTCAGGAACTTCGGCTCTCATCTCTACGGTTAATTCATCGTCGAGCATGTCCGATTTACTGATCGCCAGCATACGGGGTTTATGCATCAGTTCAGGATTGTAGTCATTAAGCTCTTTCAAAAGGATATCGTATTCTTCCCTGATTGTTCTGTTGGTATCAGCCGGCACGAGAAAGAGAAGCACAGAGTTTCTCTCTATATGCCTTAAAAACCGCAGGCCCAGCCCCTTTCCTGTTGAAGCTCCTTCAATAATGCCTGGAATATCGGCCATTACGAATGAACGGTTATCACGGTAAGATACAATTCCCAGATTAGGGACTATGGTGGTGAAAGGATAATCTGCAATTTCTGGTTTTGCAGCAGAGACGACAGATAAAAGAGTCGATTTTCCTGCATTAGGAAAACCAACGAGTCCTACATCTGCCAGAACTTTTAGTTCAAGTACGATCCATCGTTCATCACCGGATTCCCCTGGCTGAGAAAATCGCGGAGTTTGCAGCGTAGGAGTTTTAAAGTGCCAGTTTCCCAAACCACCTCTGCCTCCCGGCGTAAGGATTCTTGTTTCACCGTCAGAGGTTATTTCAAACAACATTTCGCCGGTTTCCGCATCTTTAGCTATAGTGCCGAGAGGTACCTCCAGGATTTCGTCCTTGCCATTTTTCCCACTCCTCAAAGCACTGCCTCCAGTCTCGCCATGTTCTGCAATGACATGTTTTCGATATTTGAGATGCAGGAGTGTCCACAACTGGCTGTTTCCTTTAAGAACGATATGTCCTCCCCTGCCCCCGTCGCCGCCATCAGGTCCGCCTTTCGAAGTAAACTTATCCCTGTGAAGATGGGCAGATCCAGCCCCTCCGTTGCCTGAACGGCAACAAATTTTCACATAATCCACGAAATTCGATCCCTGAGCCATTACTGCGTGATGATGAGATGTACTCCTGCTTTAAAAGCTATCTGTCACACGGACTATCTCCTCAAAGATAGTCTCGATGCTGCCAATGCCGTTAATGCTGAAAAATTTTCCCTGCTGTTTATAGAACCCGGCAACCGGAGCAGTTTTGTTGTTATATTCCTCTATTCTTCTGCGAATGATAGCAGGATCAGCATCGTCTGAACGGCCTGAATCCTTTCCCCGAAGAAGAAGTCTTTTTTCAAGCTCTTCATCATTTACTTCCAGGGCAATCATACCGGAAATAGCGGTACTCTTGGAAGCCAGGAGAGCATCGAGAGCTTCAGCCTGCGCGACAGTACGCGGAAAGCCATCAAAAATAAAGCCATTAGCATCTTTGTTAGCATCCAGTTTATTGCTGATCATTCCGATTACTACTTCATCCGGCACCAGAAGTCCCTGATCCATGAGTTTCTTTGCCTCAAGGCCGAGTTCAGTCCCGTTGGCAATTTCACTTCTGAGAATATCGCCTGTAGAAAGATGGACTAATTGATACTTTTCAATTAGCTTTTGAGATTGCGTTCCCTTACCGGCGCCCGGCGGGCCAAATAAAACAAGATTTAGCATCAAGATTATTTTTAAAATGTGAAAAGCCTTTCCGTTTTATCGAAAAGGCTCTATTTATTGTGGACTTGAAGGGAGTCGAACCCCTAACCTTCTGATCCGTAGTCAGATGCTCTATCCAATTAAGCTACAAGTCCGTCCCTTAATGGACTGCAAAGATAGAAGGAAAAAATTAACATCCACAAAAAAAATTTAATTTTTCCTCCCCTGTTCGTGCAGTTTGATGATATCCGTCTGTTTCTGTGAACTTTATCCGGTGAAAGCCGATAGCAGGAAAATCTGTTATCGGTTTTCTATAGTTCCTTATGACTGTTTTCCTTTGCCTGGCTTAGATATAGATTCTCTCATATCGGTATCCGATTTGAGGTTCTGCATTCTGTAATAATCCATTATTCCCAGGTTACCTGAACGAAATGCCTCTGCCATAGCCAGGGGGAGCTGAGCTTCAGCCTCGATCACCTTTGCTCTGGCCTCCTGTGCTTTCGAGCGCATTTCCTGTTCCGAAGCAACAGCCATTGCCCTCCGTTCCTCAGCGCGGGCGTTAGCCACTTTCAGGTCGGCCTCTGCCTGATCAGCCTGCAATTTTGCCCCGATATTATCGCCAATGTCGATATCAGCAATATCAATTGACAGGATTTCAAACGCAGTGCCGCTGTCAAGCCCTTTCTCAAGCACCGTCTTAGAAATACGGTCGGGGTTTTCAAGTACTTGTTTGTGATTGGTGGAAGAACCTATAGTAGTCACGATACCTTCACCGACACGGGCGAGAATAGTTTCTTCTCCGGCACCACCTACCAGCTGGTTGATGTTTGCCCTGACTGTAACCCTGGCCTTAGCGACCAGCTGAATCCCGTCTTTGGCAACTGCCGCAACGGGGGGAGTATTAATTACGCGGGGATTAACCGATAACTGTACAGCATCAAACACATCACGGCCCGCAAGATCAATTGCTGTTGCCAGCTTAAAATCAAGTGGAATATTAGCCTTGTCTGCTGAAATAAGGGCCTTTATCACATTATTCACATGTCCACCAGCCAGATAGTGCGTCTCAATTTCATTTGAAGTAATATTAAGACCTGCCTTCGTTGATGTGATCATCGCATTCACAACCAAAGATGGCGACACCTTCCGCAACCTCATCAGCAATAAATTCAAAAGGTTCACTCTTACCCCCGAAAGCTGAGCCGTGAACCAAAGGTTTACCGGCAAAAGATACAGGAAGAGGAACAGGGCGATAAATACGCCAACTACTGTTAGTAACAAATTGACATCCATTTTTATATAGTATATTGGTATTCTAACTTTTTATAGCCTCCTTGATAGCGTCGAAATCAGGAAGATCTGCTGCCTGCTCGAGTACCTCCGCATAAATAACTTCATGTTCTTCGTTTATCACAAAAACGGCCCTTTTCGCAACACCTTTTAAGCCGAATACAAATTCGTCATAAATGGCTTCATAAGCCGTACAAACATCACGGTTAAAATCAGATAATAATAAAAACTGATAGTGATTCTCTTCTTTAAACCTCGCGAGTGAAAAAGGTGAGTCAACCGAAATCGCCATTATCACTGCACCGTAGTTTTCATAATACTCAAAAGAATCTCTTATAGTACACAGCTGAGCTGTACATACTCCCGTAAAAGCTAAATTAAAAAAATGCAGCACAACTTTTCTTCCTGTATAATCAGATAGCGAAATTTCTTTAAGATCAGAACTATAAAGAGTGAATTGTGGTGCCTTTTGTCCTGTTGTCAGTGCCATAGATTTAAGGTTTCAAGACTTTCAATAATTGTCTTTGGATGCTATTTATTCTGCTAATATACTTTTTAATTCGAAACATAAGCAATTCTATGCCGCCCATTATCTCTCATTCAGGGTCACATTTTCTTTACGCTCTGCATTTGCAGATCAAGCAATTTAAGCCCCTCTCTGAATGAGCGGGGGTGATAGTTCAGTTCCTGCCTTGCCCTGTCGAGTATAAAACCAGTTCTTTCCGGGCGTACAGCGCTTTGATTTAACGTTTCTGACGATACCGGCTGTATGAGGGTTTGATCAAGCTTCCAGTAATCCGCCACCTCAAGTACTAACTCATGTATGCTCTTCATATCCCCGCCCGAAATATGTAAAATCCCGGTTACACCCCTTTCCGCTACTCTCAGGCATGCTTCTGCAAGATCTTCAGCTAACGTCGGCATTCTCCACTGGTCGTTCACTACGCTTATATTCTTATTTTTCTCCAGTGATGATTTTGCCCATAACACAAAATTCGAACGGCTCATATCACCGGTAATTCCGTATACCAGGATAGTCCGGATGATTGTCCACCTGCAGGATGAACTTTTCAGATAATCTTCTGTATCCGCTTTGCTTCTTCCATAAAAGCTCAGGGGGTTCGGCTGTGCATCTTCCCGATAAGGGCCTTCCTTTCCGTCGAATACAAAATCGGTGGACAGATGAATGAGATGAGCTCCTGTTTCACAGCAAAGAAGTGCCAGCGTTTTTACGGCGTCAGTATTAATCAGGCGGCACTGCTCTCTTTCAATCTCACATATATCCACATTTGTGATAGCTGCCGTGTTGATCACAACATCGGGGTTGACAGAACGGAAAACCCGGGCAATGTCATTCTCATTACTGAGATCCATTTCTATATAAGTGTATCCCTGCTTTTCAGGATAACGGTTCTGCCCTTTAGAGGTCGCAATAAGACTGGCCCGGCCAGAAGATAAAATAAGGCTTGTGATCTTCTGACCTAACAATCCATGACTTCCTGTAACTAATATTTTTTTCATTTTACTGGCTTTTCTGACATACAATTATCCCGCACCGGCATTACTTGCGGTTGGGGGTAAAACAACCTGGAATAAAAAGGATGTTAAGTGTGTGCCCTCACAAATATCGTTCTTAATTGAAATCAACGGAGGCCTTTTTCAGCTGAGTTTTTAAGACTTTTCCGTTTGTTCCTTTTGGTGTAATATATAATGAATATTACGAGAAGTGCGATTATAATGACCCATATCCAGGGTTGCGCATACCAAACATCGTTGCCCGCAACAATGCTTCCGTCTTTATCCGATGGAAGATTATCCTGCGGGTAAGCCACCCGCAAGCTTAAACTAAAAAGTAATACCCCTGTTAATCCGGCAATTTTTCCAGCATTCATGATCCAAATCATTTTCTTTTAAGAAGAACAGAGTTACATTCGTCAGGTTTGATATAACTTAGTTGAGTTCCACCATTAACAGGCCGGGCGATGAGGAATATCAAACCTGCAAAGTCAAACACGGCACCATGCATGAAAATTAAAATCTTTCATACAAGCCATTTGATTTTCAAAGATAAAGCGTATTATTGCAAACCCAAAAAGCGACCTTAAAAGTGGCTTTAAAACAGTGAAAAATAACATATTTACTCCAAAAATTATATGCCAAACGTTGGAAAAATAGCGCAAATCATTGGAGCGGTAGTTGATGTCAGCTTCGCCGATGAGGCAAAACTCCCTAAAATTTACAATGCATTAGAAGTTGTAAAGCCTAATGGACAGGTTATCATTCTTGAAGTCCAGAATCACCTGGGAGAAGACAGGGTTCGTACAATTGCGATGGACTCTACTGACGGGCTTGTACGCGGGATGGACGCTGTAGATACTGGCGCTCCCATCAAGATGCCTGTAGGTGAAGAAATTAAAGGTCGTGTATTTAACGTAGTAGGTGACCCTATCGATGGTATCGCAACTCTCGACAAATCGAATGGTCGTCCTATCCATGCTACACCTCCCCGTTTCGAAGATCTTTCTACAGAAACGGAAGTATTGTTTACAGGGATTAAGGTAATCGACCTTCTCGAACCATACTCTAAAGGAGGAAAGATCGGATTATTCGGTGGTGCAGGTGTTGGAAAGACCGTATTGATCCAGGAGTTAATTAATAATATTGCAAAGGCATATTCGGGATTATCCGTATTTGCCGGTGTAGGTGAGCGTACGCGTGAAGGAAATGACCTTCTTCGCGAAATGCTTGAATCGGGCATTATCAAATATGGCGAAGAGTTCATGCACGGAATGGAAAAAGGTGAATGGAATCTCGACAAGATTGACGCCGAACAGCTAAAAGATTCTAAATGTACCTTTGTATTCGGTCAGATGAACGAGCCTCCCGGTGCGCGTGCACGTGTTGCATTATCTGGTCTTACCGTTGCTGAATATTTCCGTGACGGAGATGGCCAGGGCCAGGGACGTGATATCCTGTTCTTCATTGACAATATCTTCCGTTTCACCCAGGCGGGTTCTGAAGTATCTGCACTGTTAGGCCGTATGCCTTCAGCGGTAGGATACCAGCCAACTCTGGCAACAGAAATGGGTTTGATGCAGGAACGTATCACTTCAACCAAGCGTGGATCTATCACATCTGTTCAGGCGGTATACGTACCTGCGGATGACTTGACAGACCCTGCTCCTGCTACAACGTTTGCTCACCTTGATGCCACTACGGTATTATCGCGTAAAATCGCTGAGCTTGGTATCTATCCTGCGGTTGACCCTCTTGACTCTACTTCACGAATCCTGAGCCCTATGGTTCTTGGTGAAGAGCATTACGGAACTGCACAACGTGTTAAAGAGATCCTTCAACGCTACAAAGAGCTTCAGGATATCATTGCAATCCTCGGTATGGATGAGCTTTCTGAAGAAGATAAGCTTACAGTTGCCCGCGCACGCCGCGTTCAGCGTTTCTTATCTCAGCCTTTCCACGTTGCTGAGCAGTTCACGGGCTTAAAAGGAGTTCTTGTCGATATTAAAGACACTATCAAAGGCTTTAATATGATCATGAATGGAGAAGTTGATGAGTATCCCGAAGCAGCCTTCAACCTGGTAGGAACCATTGAAGATGCGATTGAAAAAGGTAAAAAATTACTCGCAGAAGCAAATGCGTAACTTAGTTATGAGTTATGAATTGTGAGTTATAAGTTCTGAATTGCAGGCAACTCATAATTCGTAACCCATAACTCATAACTCATACTACAACATGACATTAGAAATTTTAACACCTGATCAGACTGTTTTTGAAGGGGAAGTTAGCTCAGTAACTGTTCCTGGAACGCAAGGCTCTTTCGAAGTTCTGAATAATCACGCCCCTATCATCTCCACTCTTGAAGACGGAAAAGTGATTATTCGCACAGGTGGAAAAAGTGAAGAAAGTTACTTCATAAAAGGCGGGGTTGTTGAAGTTCTTAACAATAAGATTACTGTCCTCGCTGAGGGGATTGAATAACAGGATTTAATACTATTTAGATACTGACCGGAAGATAAAATCTTCCGGTTTTTTTTTGCCCGTTTTTTTAAACTTCCGGTTGATTTTTCCAATTTCACGAAGAAAATCAACTCTTTTCGTATCCAGTATTCAATTTTGAACCGTATACCAAAACCAGTTTCGGTATAGTGAATCCAAATTTTTAAAACAAAAAAACAGACATACACCAAATTTTATTTTGACAAGGCAAAACTCTTAGAATAATATACTAATTGAAAATTTCCTTAAAGGGGTATTGACTTACTTCGTGGAAGTGCCTACCTTGAGGATAGATAAAGAAGACACGCTGCCTAAGCAGAATTTCTCTTTAAATATACGACTTTTTTAACCGATTAATAAAAGCAATAATCAGTAATAAAAATATTACGACAACATTATGGATTCGTCATCAGGCAACAACGCAGCAGCTGGAACAAATGAAGAAATAAATCGTTACAGCCGGATACTTACCCAGGATCCGACTCAGCCGGCGGCCCAGGCAATGCTTTACGGAATCGGCCTGACCGATGAGGACCTGAATAAAGCTCAGGTAGGTATTGCAAGTATGGGTTACGACGGGAACACCTGTAACATGCACCTTAACGATCTGGCAAAGCTTGTGAAAGAAGGAGTGTGGAAGGAAGATCTCGTGGGCCTGATCTTTAATACGATCGGGGTAAGTGACGGGATGGGAAACGTAACTCCGGGGATGCGTTATTCTCTCATCAGCAGGGATGTTATTGCCGACTCTATAGAAGCTGTTTGCGGCGCCCAATATTACGATGCACTGATTGCCTTGCCCGGATGCGATAAAAACATGCCAGGGTCCCTGATTGCAATGGGACGGCTGAACAGGCCTGCGATCATGGTATATGGCGGAACAATCGCTCCCGGACACTACAAGGGTGAAGATCTGAATATTATATCAGCCTTTGAAGCCCTCGGTAAAAAAATTGCCGGACAAATTGATGAAACAGATTTCAAAGAAATAATCAAACGGTCCTGCCCGAGTGCAGGAGCCTGCGGCGGAATCTATACAGCCAACACGATGGCAGCAGCTATAGAAGCCCTGGGGATGAGCTTGCCATATTCTTCATCTTCTCCGGCTTTGAGTGAAAATAAAAGAGAGGAATGTCTTGCTGCCGGAAAAGCAGTCCGGCTTCTCCTCGAGAAAAATATACGGCCTAAAGACATTATGACACGCAAGGCTTTCGAGAATGCGATTGTTACCCTAATGGTGCTGGGAGGCTCCACAAATGCCGTATTGCATCTCATTGCAATGGCTAAAAGCGTAGACGTTCCCTTAACCCAGGATGACTTCCAGGAAATCAGCAACCGTATTCCCGTCCTTGCCGACATGAAACCAAGCGGAAAATACATGATGCAGGATCTGCATGACGTTGGCGGAGTCCCTGCGGTAATGAAATACCTGCTGGAACAGGGCTGGCTGCATGGTGAATGTTTAACCTGCACAGGAAAAACCCTTTCTGAAAACCTCAGTGGGATCCCGGCGCTTGACTTCAATACGCAAAAGATCATTCTTCCTGTGGAGGCCCCAGTTAAAGCTACAGGTCATTTACAAATCCTGTACGGAAACCTTGCAGAGGGAGGGAGTGTGGCGAAGATCACCGGTAAAGAAGGTGAATTCTTTGAAGGGCCCGCACGGGTCTTTGATGGCGAAGCTCATCTCATCGAAGGAATCAGCAGCGGAAGAGTAAAACCGGGCGATGTCGTAGTCATTAAGAACATCGGGCCAAAGGGCGCTCCCGGCATGCCGGAAATGCTGAAACCTACTTCAGCACTTATGGGCGCAGGTCTTGGCAAATCAGTCGCCCTGATCACAGACGGCCGCTTTAGCGGAGGAACACATGGCTTTGTAGTAGGACATATTACTCCGGAAGCTTTCGAAGGAGGCCTGATCGGCCTGGTCAAAGATGATGACCGGATTGAAATAGACGCGGTAAACCGTCATATTACATTGAAAGTCTCCGACCAGGAGATAGCACAAAGACGTGCCGGATGGGTTCAGCCTGAACTAAAAGAGAAAAAAGGTCTGTTATACAAATATGCCAGGCTTGTAAGTTCTGCGGCAGAAGGCTGCGTTACAGACGAAAATTAAGGAAGTGAAACTATATAATCTGCAGTTAACAGATCACAAAATAGTATAAAGCAAAACAATTCTGACAGCTAATCTAAAATCTAACAAAATGGAAACAGCACAACAGGAAGCCACTGCAGCGAGCCCAAAGGATGCAGATACCGGAATCGAAATAACAGGGGCGGTAGCTTTACTGGAAGGCCTTCTTGCAGAGGGTGTAGATACAATCTTCGGATATCCGGGGGGGGCTATTATGCCTATCTACGATGCATTATATGACTACCAGGAAAAACTGCATCATGTCCTGGTCCGCCACGAGCAGGGAGGCATACATGCAGGACAGGGATATGCACGGTCTTCAGGAAAAGTCGGTGTTGTATTTGCAACCAGCGGACCTGGAGCAACAAACCTGGTAACGGGACTTGCTGACGCACAGATTGACAGTACTCCTCTTGTTTGCATTACGGGACAGGTATTTGCCCACCTGCTTGGAACCGATGCTTTCCAGGAAATAGATGTGATTAATATAACATCGCCCATCACGAAATGGAACTACCAGATAACTGATGCAACTGAGATTCCCGAAGTGCTGGCAAAAGCTTTCTACATTGCCAGAAGCGGCCGTCCCGGCCCTGTGGTGATTGATATTACCAAAAATGCCCAGCTTCAGAAGTTCGACTTCAAAGGATATTCCGCCTGCCGTCATATCCGGAGCTACCGGCCAAAACCTATAATACGGAAAGAATTTGTCGAAAAGGCTGCTGAGCTGATCGATAACGCCAAAAAGCCGTTCGTCCTTTTTGGACAGGGAGTGATCCTTGGCGGCGCAGAAAAGGAATTTAAAGCTTTCATCGAAAAGACAGGAATCCCGTCTGCCTGGACAATTCTGGGAGCGGGGGCTATTCCGAGTGATCATCCGCTGAACGTTGGAATGCTTGGTATGCATGGAAATTACGGACCCAATGTTCTCACCAACGAATGTGATGTATTGATTGCTGTAGGAATGCGCTTCGACGACAGGGTGACGGGAAGGCTGGATAAATACGCAAAACAGGCAAAGGTCATCCATCTGGATATTGACCCAGCGGAAATAGATAAAAACGTACAAACAACTGTTGCAGTGTGGGGCGACTGTAAGGAAACCCTTCCTTTACTTACTTCACTTGTTAAATCCAATCAGCACACAGAATGGCTTGAAAAATTCAGGGACTATGAAAAACAGGAAGTAGATGAGGTTATAAAAGATGAACTCTTCCCTGTTACTGAAGAAATGACCATGGGAGAAGTTCTTCACAATCTGAATCAGCTGACAGGCGGGGAAGCGATCATCGTATCCGACGTTGGCCAGCATCAAATGGTCACCTGCCGGTACGCTAAACTAAACAATACCCGCAGCAACATTACCAGTGGCGGTGCAGGTACTATGGGATTCGCACTTCCAGCGGCCATAGGAGCCAAATACGGAACTCCAGACAGAACGGTAGTGGCAATTATCGGTGACGGCGGCATTCAAATGACGATCCAGGAACTCGGAACTATTATGCAAAGCGGCATAGATGTGAAAATCATCATCCTCAATAATCAATTCCTCGGAATGGTGCGTCAATGGCAGCAGCTGTTTCACGACCGGAGATATTCTTTTGTAAATATCACCAGTCCCGATTATGTTAAAGTTGCAGAAGGATACGGTATTCTTGG
The DNA here is from genome assembly GCA_052039655.1 of Pararcticibacter sp. Classification (GTDB taxonomy): domain Bacteria; phylum Bacteroidota; class Bacteroidia; order Sphingobacteriales; family Sphingobacteriaceae; genus Arcticibacter. Next base: position 477 of record JBQGEO010000231.1, on the reverse strand, counting down.
GAAAAGCATAGCAAAAAGGGAATACCTTGTTGATGCCCTGAAAACGATGCTGGAGCATAAAGGCCCCTATCTTCTCGAAGTGATGGTAACCAAAGAAAACAATGTATTTCCGATGGTTCCTCAGGGTTGCAGCGTCAGTGAAATCAGACTTAAGTAAGTTAAAAGATGGAAGATCTGAAATATGAGCATCTGATTTCTCAAATCTCAATACCAGTATCTAATTCAAAGAAACCATGAGCACAGAAAACACTCCCCTCAAACAGGAATATAATATAACCGTATACACGGAAAATCAGATAGGTCTGCTTGGTCGCATCGCTATTATCTTTACAAGAAGGAAAATCAATATCGACAGCCTCAATACATCACCTTCTGAAATAGAAAGCATTCACCGGTTCAACATTGTGATCAATGAAACCGAAGATGTAGTCAGGAAAGTAACCCGTCAGATTGAGAAACAGGTGGAAGTGCTGAAAG
>JBQGEO010000230.1:0-1627 GCA_052039655.1 Pararcticibacter sp. | reverse complement strand
ATAAATCTCTTCATTCTTCTTCAGAATAGACTGAGTCTTTCTGATATCTGTGATATCCTGAAAACACACGAGCCTTTGTTGCTTTCCCCGGATGTTGATCGTTTCGGCAAAGTGCCGTACATACTTTACAGCACCAGCCTTTGTTCTCACTGAAACTCCAACGCTATCCCGGTACTGAGTTGCCGCGCTTGCAGGGTTGTTGCTGCCCTGCACCTCTGTGTCGCTGCTCATGCTGAACAAAGGAGCCTCATGACCCACCAATTCCTCCCTTGAATAACCAAAGAAATCTGCGTAACGATCATTAATATCAATGATATGGTTGGTTGCAATATCCGTTAAAGCCAATATGCTTGGATTTTTATAAAACAGGGTGGCAAACTGATCCTGACTTTCCTTAATGGCCTGTTCAGCCTCTTTTTGTACCGTGATATCGAAGAAAGCAATAAAGAGCGTGGTTTTACCATCTATTATTACCTTATCAAAATTACAGGAGATATAGCGGTGTTCGCTGCCGTTTAAAACAATGGAAGTAACATGATCACGCACCTGCGCATTTTCTGTTATAATTTTCCTGATCAGCGCTTTATCCGGTGCCGATTTCAGAATATTGAGGCTGGCGATAGCCTTACCTACGATCGCCTCCCTTTCGAGATTAAGGAATCTCAATATATTATTATTGGCATTGATCACCTCGAGACTAAACGCATCTACCATCAGGAACATCACGGGACTATGATAGAATAACGTCTCGAATTTTTCTTCATTCTTTTTCGATTTTCTCTCAGCTTCCGCACGTTTTCTTAAGCTCAACTGAAGCAGAAAGAAGTTGACAATAAAGAACATCAGGATAGATGCCGAAATACCAATCATGATGAACACATTGGTCCTGTTTCGTATAATCGATTTCTCAACAGGAGTTTTGGGAGACCGCTGATGAGTTTCAAGTGTCGTTATAAGCGTATGAATTTTTGCTAATGATGCTTGCCTGATTTTAACAGGAGGTTGAGCCTTTTTAGAACGGATACCTCCCTGTAGATATGTCATTTTAATACCAGACAAGTAGATCCGGCTTTCTTCCCGCAGATCTTTATATAACGCCAGGTCGTGCCCGCTGAGATATGTTTTAAGAATGACAAGCTCCTTCTGATATTCCGCAATGGATTTATCTGCTCTTTTACGGCAATCTTCATTTTGGGGTTTGCAGTTTGCTAAATCTTCATGAATGTTCTCCAGATGAATGTTCAGGTGGGTGGTAGCATAAAAGAATTCTATTAATTTCTCCTGCTGCTCGTTGTTTTTTCTTACAATCTGCAAATCCTGATAAATCAGCATCGCAAAGCAACCGAGGCTAATGAAAAAGCCGGTGAATGCGATCAGAAGCATCCTGGATATGTGTTCAGACCTTACCATGGAGCACAAAAGATGTTATTAATAGTATCAGACATGCACCGTTTTACGTAGGTCGAAACAATAAGGTTTCCTATGTATGAAATCTTTTATCGTCTGGGGGTAAACATGCTTACAGGAAAAGTTAAAAATGAGGCATTTTATCGCTGCTCAAAAGCACCGGCCTCAGGGTTTGGGATAGCAGGACAGGTATGCTCTGAAAACTGTTTAAATGGTGCAG
>JBQGEO010000229.1:0-6823 GCA_052039655.1 Pararcticibacter sp. | reverse complement strand
TACCTCGCTTGTAAACTCTCAGCTTTCAACTTTCAACTTTCTACTTTCAACTTTCAACTTTCAACTTTCAACTTTCTACAGCCGAAATCGTTTCCGTAAAAAATATACAGTCATTTATTGATGCCTTTATTTTTTTTTCTCAATTTGAGCCCCGTAAACCAATAAGCTATATGAGAATCAGATTGTTATAGTTGTTTTGAGCCTTGTATAGACAGCATTCAGTTATAAACACACACGTTCAATGGAAACACGCAGAGATTTTATTCGCAAGTCAGCTATCGCGATGGCTGGAACTTATTTGGGGACAATGGGTTTGAGTGCAAAGAGCTATGGTAGAATTTTGGGGGCCAATGACCGGGTAAGAGTGGGGGTGATCGGCTTTTCTGACCGCTTTAAAGACACCCTGTTGCCAAGCTTTTTAAAACATTCTCAGGAAACAAACTTTGATATAGTTGCCGTATCAGATCTTTGGTCGCTCAGAAGGGACCTCGGGGTTAACTATCTGAAGGAAAAGTTTGCTCATGATGTCACAGGCTGCAGGAACAATGAAGAATTGTATAATCTGAAGGATATCGACGCAGTGATCATCAGCACAGCAGATTTTCAGCACGCCCTTCACACAATAGAGGCGGTTAAGGCGGGATGTGATGCCTACGTCGAAAAACCTTTTGCAGAAACAATGGAGGATAACCGGGCCGCTTTTAAAGCAGTAAAGGCTTCGGGAAAGATCGTTCAGATCGGATCACAGCGAAGAAGCGGTGCCAACTATCACGCAGCATGCGAATTTATACAGAGCGGGAAATTTGGACCTATCACGGCCGTCGACCTGGTGTGGAACGTTAACCAGCCGGGAAGATGGAGAAGGCCTGATCTGGTAGCTCAGCTGCAGGAAAAAGATACCGATTGGAAACGTTTTCTTCTCAACAGGCCATTTGAAGCATGGGATCCGCGGAAATACCTGGAGTACCGGCTGTTTTGGCCATATTCTTCGGGCATGCCTGGTCAGTGGATGTCGCATCAGATCGATACCGTCCATTGGTTCAGCGGACTGGCTCATCCCAGAAGTGTAGTAGCAAACGGTGGCGTTTATACGTGGAAAGACGGAAGAAAGAACTGGGATACCACCACCGCCGTTTTTGATTACGGAAAAGCAGATGATCCGGAATCCGGGTTCCAGGTAGTATTTACCTCCCGCATGCAGAATGAGAGCGGCGGTGTAGGAGAGGTGTATTATTCAAACGGCGGGGAACTAAACTTAATTACCAATAAAATATCTCCCAGAGGTGGGTTGAAAGAAAGAGAAGCTGCTGCCATGAAGATGAAGTCTAACCTTCTCCCGGTTGTCGATCTTTCAATTAATGAGGGTCAGGTTGTTACATCTGCCAGTACCGGAACGGATCACCTTACCTCTGCCCACATGCGGAACTGGATGGAGTGTGTCAGAAGCAGGAAGCAACCCAACGCCCCTGTCGAAGCAGGCTATAATCATTCTGTTGCTACTATCATGACCAATGCAGCTGTCAGGATGGGGGGAAAAGCTGTTTTTGATGAGAAGAAGCAGGAAGTGATGGTTAACGGGAAGGTTTTTAAATATTAAGCCTTCTATATATAAATTCTAAAATGATCAGAAGAACATTTATTAAGCAGGCGGGCGTTTTTGCCGGAAGTCTCCTGTTACATAGTCAGATGGCTGAAGCTTTTGCTTCCAGAGGGGATGGTGATATCATCAATATCGGAAATATCGGTTGCGGAGATCGCGGTAAAGGTATTGTCCATACCTTAAAAGAGCTCAATACTAAGTATAACGTGACCGCCCTGTGTGATCCTCTGGATTTCAGGCTGAACGAAACATTAAAAGAAGCAAAGCCTTCTGTTCCCGCCGTGTATAAAGATTACCGGGCGTTGCTGGATGATAAAAATGTAGCTGCGGTTGTAATAGCAGTTCCGCTCAACCTGCATTTTCAGATTGCAGCAGATGCTTTAAAGGCGGGTAAGCATGTCTATCTGGAGAAGACAATGACATTCAATACCGCACAGGCAATTGATCTGGTTGCGCTTACGAAGAAATATCCCAAACTGACCCTCCAGGTGGGACATCAATACCGGTATACGCCCCTTTATTACCGGGTGAAACAAATCATTGACGATGGATATCTTGGGAAAGTAACCCAGATAGACTGCAGATGGGATCGTAACTGGAGCTGGAGAAGAACAGTTCCAAACCCATCCCTGGAACGGAAGATAAACTGGAGAATGTACAAAGAGTATTCCGGCGGCCTTCCCGCTGAGCTGCTTTCGCACCAGATGGATTTTATAAACTGGGTGTTTAACACCAACCCCGACCAGGTGATGGGCTCCGGGGGAATTGACTTTTATAAAGACGGCAGAGAGACGTTTGACAACGTACAGGCCATACTGCGGTATTCGAAAGCGGGGATGATCGGTAACTTCGGAGCTACCTGTGCCAATGCGCATGATGGTTATATGTTCAGGTTGAAAGGAAGCAAAGGGATGATTTCCCTCCTGGTAAACGAAGGGTTTTATTATCCCGAGCAGGAAACACGAAAAGAACTTGAACTGGTGGATGGTGTTACCGGGGCAACAAAAATACAGCTGAGTACCGATGGCGGGATCCCGCTGTTAAAAGAGCCGGCAAAAGACGGTACATGGTATGCATTCAATGATTTTTACAAGAGCATTCAGGAAAACTCTCTGCCAGCGTCTAATGTACTGACAGGAGCTAAAACGGCCATATGTGTAGATATGGTGAACCAGGCTACCTACCAAAACTCAATTCAGGCATGGAAATCATCTTATAATCTTTCATAAAATGAACACACTTAAAAAACACATCTGTGCAGCCTTAAGCGCTTCCTTTATATGCGTTGGAGTGCTGAACGCACAGGCACAAAATACTGAAAAGGGCTGGGTCAATCTTTTTGACGGAAAGACCCTGAATGGCTGGAAACGCCTGGCCGGAGAGGCAACCTACAAGGTGGAAGATGGAGCCATTGTAGGCACCACTGTCATGAATTCAGGCAATACATTTTTGGTTACCGGGAAAGAATACGGCGACTTTATCCTGGAACTCGACGCTAAACTGGAAAGCAATTTAAGTAATTCAGGGATTCAAACCAGGAGTCACTTTGATCCCGCTGCTAATAAAGGAAAAGGGAAGGTCTTCGGCCGCCAGATGGAATTCGATCCTTCCGAACGCGATTGGAGCGGAGGGGTGTATGATGAAGGCAGGCGTGACTGGTTATACCCGATGTCTCTTAATGAAAAAGGAAAGGGAGCTTTTAAAACAGGCGAATACAATCATATCCGGATAGAATGTATCGGTAATGAAATGAAAACCTGGATCAACGGAAAGCCCTGTGCCTATGTGGTTGACACGCTCGATCCAAAAGGCTTCATCGGTCTTCAGGTACATGGCATTAATAAGGAAGAACAGGCCGGGAAAAGGGTATACTTCAAGAATATTCGGATTAAGACCTCTGGTTTAACCCCTAAGGCGTTTCCCGCGGGTGTCTATGTCGTCAATACGCGCCCTAATGCGCTCACTGGTTATGAGAAAAGGAACGGGTGGAAACTGTTGTTCGACGGAAAAACAACTACCGGCTGGGTAGGTGCATATAAGCCCGCTTTCCCTCAGAAGGGTTGGAAGGTACAGGATGGGATCCTTTCCGTCTTGTCGTCGGATGGAAAGGAATCAGAGAATGGCGGGGATATTGTAACAAAAGAACAATTCAGCGCTTTTGATCTTTCCTTTGAATTCCGGCTGACGCCGGGCGCGAACAGCGGGGTGAAATATTTTGTCACTCTTTCTGAGAATAATAAAGGGTCGGCCATAGGCCTGGAGTACCAGGTGCTCGACGATGAGAGGCACCCCGATGCAAAACTGGGCAGGGATGGTAACCGCACACTCGCCTCTCTTTACGATCTGATCAAAGCGGACAAGCAAGCCCGCTTTACCCGGCCAATAGGCGAGTGGAACCGGGGAAGGGTAGTCGTTTATCCCGATAACCGGGTAGAGCATTATCTGAATGGTGTAAAGGTGATTGAATACAAAAGAGGCTCTGAAGAATTCAGGAAACTGGTTGCGATCAGTAAATACAAAGACTGGAAGAACTTTGGTGAAGCAGAAAAGGGGCATATCCTGCTCCAGGATCACGGAGATAACGTCAGCTTCAGAAGTATAAAGATTAAGGCTCTTTAAGGGCTTTTTCCAATAATAAACCGGTAGAGCGATTGTGGATATTACACACAATCGCTCTATTGTCACTAAATAACAAACTCCAAATGAAAAACTTGTTTTATGCTGCTCTGCTGGCGGCTGTTGCATTCAGCACGAACGCCGGAGCCCAGAATCTGTCGATAGAGAATCCCAAAGCGGTAAAGATCCTGTCTAACGAAAAAGAGAAGCGGATTGATATATTGATTGGAGGCCAGCCCTTCACGTCTTATATCTGGCCCGACAATATAAAAAAGCCTGTTCTGTACCCAGTCCTGACTGCTGCCGGTAGTCCTGTTACCAGAGGATGGCCCCTGCAGCCCCGTCCGGGAGAACGGGTTGATCATCCCCATCATATTGGAGTATGGTTTAATTTCGGCGATGTAAACGGATATGACTTCTGGAATAATTCTGACCAGGCAGCAAGAGATCATAAAGGTCCGTTTGGCACTATCCGTCATAAAAAGGTGAACAAGATTGTCAGCGGAAAGGAAAAGGGCGAGCTCGACGTGACCATGGATTGGTTCCCCGGTGAAAAAAAGGCTGTGCTCAGGGAAAATACAAAGTTTATCTTCAGCGGAAATGATAGCATCCGGATCATCGACCGGATTACAACACTCACAGCTTTAGATGAAAAGGTGGATTTTAAGGATAATAAAGAAGGCTTGATTGCTTTAAGGGTAGCCAGAGAGCTGGAGCATCCTTCCAATAAACCGGAAAAGTTTACCGACGCCCAGGGAAATGTTACCAATGTTCCTGTACTAAATAATGAAGGAGTTAACGGCCATTATATAAGCAGCGAAGGCAGGGAAGGCGACAGTGTATGGGGAACACGTGCCAAATGGGTAATCTTAAACGGGAACATTAAGGGAGAGCCAGTCGCGGTGATGATCCTGGATCATCCGCAAAATCCGGGCTACCCGGCTTACTGGCATGCAAGAGGATATGGTTTATTTGGAGCTAATTCTTTAGGGCAGAATGCCATGAGCGGTGGTAAAGAAACGCTGAACTTTAGTCTTGACGCCGGTAAATCAGTCACGTTTAAATACCGCATCCTGGTGGCGTCGGGTAAACAGCTTTCTGCTGAAGATGCCTCCGCATTGTTTAAAAAGTTTACAGGAAATTAGTCACCTTTCAGCCATATTTCTATGTGGAGAGGCAACACCGGTTCTCAGGCAACATTAAAATATTGTCAAAGAGCCGGTGTTGTCTCTTTTTGTATATATGTTAATACTTTTGAGTTTTTTTTAACTTTATATGTGTTTTTAGCTGTAATTGTTGTGTATTTATTATCAAAATTATCTAACTTAGGGTTGCTTTTGTGTTATGGCTGGAGAAATAGTAGATATTGCGGATGATAAAACTCTCCTTTGTCGGATGAAGGCTGGCGACAGGTCGGCTTTTAAGGAGATATACGACAAATATTGGTCTAAGTTATATATCTACGGCTATAATATTCTCCGTGAAAGGCAAAGTTGTGAAGACGCAGTTCAGGAGATCATGGTAGACCTTTGGATGAAGAGGGAGGTGCTGCAGATTGATTCTTTGTCTTCCTATCTTCTCGCAGCTACAAGGTATCAGGTGCTGAAAGTGGTCCGTTCAGGTAAGGTAAGAAGTGAGTTTTTTATACAAGCAGCGGCGATCACCGAAGAGTATAATGGCGAACAGCTTATTCACGGCCGGGATATCAGTTCATTAGTGGATAATCATATTTCGCAGTTACCGGATAAGTGCCGGGAAATTTTCACATTGAGCAGAAAACAGCAATTGTCGAACCGAGAGATTGCTGAGAAACTCGGAATAGCTCCAAAAACGGTAGAAAATCAAATTACAATAGCCATCAGGCGACTTAGATCCTCTCTCGGAGATGTTTTGCTGGCCGCTTTTGTTTTACTTCACTGGTTTTGATAATTTTTCTTCCTTTTTATAAATAGAGACCTTTCTTTCCATTGTTTGTGTTTTGCAGTGTAGATTACATCCTTTCTTTTTTGTATTGAATATTCGGTGTTTTTACCTTTTTGTTAAATAAATAATAAATTTTAAGATTTCTTTTGGGGGTAGGTGGTCTATTTAGGGTACTTACAATCAAATCCCCCGTATGGAAAAGGAGAAATTCGAAAAAATAATTGCAAAATGTGTTAACGGAACGGCTTCTGCTGAAGAGCAGGCACTCGTCGCAAACTATCTGGATACATTTCAGCAAGGCAACGAAAGCTGGGATTCCGGCGAGATGGGAGATAAAGATCTTATCGGAGAGCAACTTTATCAACGTACCCGCGACGATATCACAGCACGGGAAGAAAAGAACCGCGTATTCAAGCTGCGCTGGTTGTCTGCGGCAGCAATTTTTGTAGCACTTCTTTCCGGCGGATATTTTGCACTCAGGACTAATAAGCCGGAACTGACCGCTCAGAAATTTAAGAACGACGTTCTGCCTGGCAGCACTAAGGCCACATTGACATTAGCCGATGGAAGGCAGATAACCCTTGATGAGGAAAAAGAAGGAGCGATCACCCGGGAGGGGAATGTAGTGGTAAGAAAAACAAGGAACGGGCAGTTGATTTACGATATGTCCGGGGTGGCCGGATC
>JBQGEO010000228.1:0-4040 GCA_052039655.1 Pararcticibacter sp. | reverse complement strand
GGTAACCTCGGCTTGAGTTTCCGTTATCCGCTATGGGAAAAACTGATTGCCGGTGTTGCTGCGGATGCCAGTTACAACAAGAGCAGCCAGAAATCATCCATATTTAATTTTGACCCCCGAAAAGGTACCTATTCTGAATTCATCCCGGACCAGAGTAGTGATATTGACCGTATCCAGTGGGAACAAAATGTCAGGCCTGAGCTCGTTTATAGTTTTAATGATAAGGCCGGACTGACGCTGGGTCTTACCACACAGTGGTCACGTATTGACAATCACTTCGCCGACAGGAGCCAGGATTTGAATCAGGAATACTTCAACTTACTGCCCTCTTTCCGTCTTTCCCTTGAGCGGTACTCTTTCAGCTACGATGCCAGTGTCAGCCAGCCAAACGTGAATGATCTCAGGCCGGTAACAATTGAACTGACACCCCAGAGCTCTTTCACCGGAAATCCAAACCTGAAACCGTCAAGATCTCACAGTTTTACGGCCTCCCTGTTTTCCTACAATACGGAAAAGCAGCAGTACATCAATGTATTTGTGAATGCGTCTATCCAGCAGAACGTCATCTTTCAAAGAAAAACAGTGTCGGGCACCGGGGCAGAATCAACAATGCCGGAGAACCGGAACGGTCAGTACGGACTCAATACCTCGGCTGAACTATCCAGGCAGTTTAAAAAATCCGGAGAATTTCAGTTTACCACTGCAACAAGCGCCGGTCTGACGTACAGCAAGAATTTTTTTGTGGTAAACCTTGACGAGGGATATCTCAATAGTTATTCTCTGAACCTCAGTCAGCGCTTTTCAATGAGCTGGAAAGATAAAATGGAATTCAGTCCCTCCTACACAGCCCGTCCGGTGTTCAACAGCTATCAGGATGTGGCTTACAGCAATATAAAGTACGTGTATCATAACGCAGATGCCAGGCTGAGCATCAGAGTTCCGGCAAAAATGAGCTGGGAAGTATTTTACTCTTATTCTTATAATCCCCTGGCAGGCGAAGGCTTTCAGAAAAGCGTTCACTTTGTAAATGCAGCAGTCGGAACACGGATGTTTAAGAAAGACATGGCCGAAATCCGGCTGTCGTGTTACGACCTGCTCAACCAGAATGTCGGTTCTATGCGTCGTGTATATGGTAATACGACCACCGATATCCAGACTGAGATCCTCAAAAGATATTTCCTTGTGACCTGCATTTTCAAGTTTAACAAAACAGGTGGATAAGAGAACTAATACAGATATTTCTTAAAGAAACTGTACATATCGGTAAGTACTTCCTTTGTTTGAGGAACAGAGTGGCCATGTCCGTAATCGGTCAGCGACGAATTGTAAATACCAAGCGAATTCAGCTTATGCCTGAAGTGTGCAAGCTGGTCCTGGTAGTATCGCTCGTCATCTGTATTGTAGAAAAAGAGAACCGGGGCCGTGGCTGAGGACTGCACCAGGTAAGCGGCTCCCATTGATTCCCATCGCTCATAATTGTTTTCTAAAGGCCCCCAAACCCAGGGGCAGCGTGTCTCCAGGTTTGTATCGCCATCTCCTATAGTATTATAGATTTGCGTATAGTCGAAAACGCCTGGGCCAAGTGCGGCTGCCTGAACACGATCCTCAACTCCAATATTAAATCCCGCATTCTCAAAGTCCGGAACTTTCCGGTCGCCGATAGCCAGAGAGCCTGCAGTTGACCCCCGTGAGAAACCATAGATACCTATTTTTCCTGACAAACCCAATTCCCGCCCGGACTTTCGCAAAGTGCGGATGGCCGATTTAACCTTGCGTGCTGCATCCGGGTTAGTCTGATAAGATTTATAGGCGTCATTCTGCCCGTTAACAGGTTTTCCCTTGCCCCATGGACAGTATTTCGGATGATCAGCTATTGCCCAGGCAATGCCATTTGCAGGTGCTCCCTCCAGGAAAGAATCGTTGAAGCCTGCTAATGTATTTCCGAGGTTTAACCTCTGATCACGGTTGGCAGCAGTAAGTTGCTTTTTTTCAGGATCGTATGTGGCATAGCTATTGGAGTATGAAAAAGAAAGAATCACAGGAACCCGAACTGCTGCGTTAGCCGGGTAAATTATATCCATGTGTAGCAGATCGCCTTCTTTATATTCGGCAGGGGTGTTATAGACAGTTGGATCATCCTTAAAATAAGGAACGTTCCGCTTGATGCGGTATCCTTCAAATAATACGTACGACTGGTACCGCGAACAGTCCTTATATCCGCAGAAGGATCCGGCAGCTATTGAGTCGTTGATAGCGATGATGTCCATATTAATGCCCGGGCTGACCGCTTCTTTGTTTCCGGCATAATCCAGTTCAATTACACGATATCCCTGTGAGAGCAGCCATTTTACATCCTTCGCATTACTGTTTCTTCCGGCTTTCTTTAAGTTCAGATTTTCCAGATAAACAACAGTTGGATAATTCCCGGAGAAATCTTTTGCGGGCAACCTGCCATCTCTGGCTGTGAAGCGTATGAAACTATCCGTTGTTTTGCTGTTCCATTTTCCCTTGAATGTCTCTGCAGCAGCATCCGTTAAAATCAGAAATATCAGGGACGCTAAAGAAAAAAGAAGACGGCTGAAGGAAAGAGAAAAAAAGGGTTTAATCATATCAGTGCTCTATCAAATAATAGAAATTTGGTCAAAATAAAGAAAAATGATTCTATTTATCCGCAACCAGGCAAAACTTGTACCTGCCGAAGTGCATGCTGCGCCGTAAGCGGTAAGGCTTATTACCGGCGTTCTGCCCTTATCCGGCTAAGGCTCACCTGCGACATGCCCAGGTAAGAGGCAATATGGCCAAGCTGAACTCTTTGAAGTAATTCCGGGCGATTGGTTATAAGATCAGTGTACCTTTGCTGCGCGGTTTTAAACTGCATTGAAATAAGTCTTTCTTCTGTTTTTACAAGCTCCGATTCTATTAGTTTTCTACCCCAGTTAGCAAGGTATATATCCTTCTCGTACAGTTCTTTGAGGTGATGTATTTCGAGCTCATATAAGCTGCACTCTTCCAGTAATTCAATGTTTTCGTAACTCTTTTCACCTGATACATAGCTCTTCATAGAAAGAATGGTATCGCTTTCAGTTCCAAACCAGAAAGTCACCTGCCCGTTTGCCGAACCGGCATAGGCTCTCACTATTCCCTTTTTGAGGAAATAAATTTTCCTTTCTATTTTTTCCGATCTTAAGAGGATATGACCTTTCGGGAAAGTCACCTCCCTGGTTTTCGCTTTCAGTGCACTTTTAGACTGCCCCGGCAGGATGTATATTTTGTCAAAGATCTCGTCAATAGTCATGCAGTATTTTAAGCTTCCTACCAGTTAAACTTTAAAATAAACGGAAAAATTATCTTGTTATTTCTTCTGCAAATGCCAGGATGTGTCCGTCCGCATCCGAGAAATAGCATACCCTGTGCCCCCAGTTTCTTTCCTCGATATCACTTACCGGAACAGCAGATAGCCTTTTTGCCCGTTCATAATAAGGCTGAATATCTTCCACCAGCAGGTAGATCTCACAACGGGGTATGCCGCTTCCGTTTGCCGGATCCGGGGTTTTTCCTCCGATGATCTTTGCGATTCCGCGTTCCGGCATTAGTCCGAGTTTACACCCCGGTGCCGGTTCAAATTCAGTCATACCCGGAACGTGGAGCACCGGATCCTGCTGAAACAGTTGGCGGTAGAATTCTGTACTTCTTTCCTGGTCTGCTACATACAGGATAAATTCAAAACACTTCATATTGCATATTTCGTTAAGCTGTTTCAGCTGGTGTGATCTTTAAGCGAGCCTCTCCCCAGGAAATCTTCTATGTTTTCCAGGACTTTCACAGACAATCGTTCCTTTGCCTCAGCTGTAAATCCGGAAGTAAAAGGATATACGATCACATTCTCAGTCTCCTGGAATTCTTTAATATAATTACCGGCGCCTTCCATATCAAAGATGGCAAATGACGATGGGTCTCTTTTTAACCATTTTTCTAATGCGTCTTTCTCAAAGGTTAGTCCAAGGGATGTATTAATAAAAACAGAATTCAGCTTCTTCTGT
>JBQGEO010000227.1:0-4286 GCA_052039655.1 Pararcticibacter sp. | reverse complement strand
AAGGGAACTGCTGTCTGTGCCGGGGATTGCCGATGTGGTGAGCTTCGGCGGAGAAGTGAAGACCTACCAGGTAACGATAGATCCTCAGAAGGCCGTGCAATATGGGGTAACGCCGCTGGAACTTTATGAAGCTCTTTCTAAAAGCAACATCAATGTAGGGGGTGACGTGATCGTTCAAAGCGGTCAGGCTTATGTGGTAAGAGGGATCGGGCTGCTGGATAATATCAAGGAGATAAAAAATGTCATCGTCGATAATATTAATGGAACACCTGTTTATGTACACAATGTTGCGGAAGTAACAGAATCGAGCTTGCCCAGGCTGGGGCAGGTGGGGCGCGACTTGGATCCGGATGTGGTGGAAGGCCTCGTGGTGATGAGAAAAGGCGAAAATGCCAGCGAGGTAATAAGCAGGCTGAAAGATAAGATTGGTGAACTGAATGATAACATTCTTCCGGGTGACGTTAAGATCAAGCCTTTTTACGACAGGGAAGACCTGGTGAATTTTGCAACCGGCACCGTGATGCATAACATGCTGGAAGGCATTGTTTTCGTAACGGTGATTGTCCTGCTCTTTATGGCTGACTGGCGAACGACACTGATCGTTTCGATCATCATTCCGCTGGCCCTTCTGTTTGCGTTTATCTGCCTGAAGCTGAAAGGGATGTCGGCCAATCTGCTGTCGATGGGGGCGATAGACTTTGGAATTATCATAGATGGCGCCGTGGTAATGGTCGAGGGAATATTCGTCGCACTCGATCATCGGGCAAAGCAGGTGGGGATGGAGCGTTTCAACCGGCTGAGCAAGATCGGCCTGATCAAAAAGGCCAGTATGGAGAACGCGAAAGGGATCTTTTTTGCCAAGCTGATCATCATCACCGGGCTGATGCCGATCTTTACATTCGAGAAGGTAGAGGGGAAAATGTTCTCTCCGCTCGCCTGGACACTCGGCTTTGCCCTGTTGGGAGCATTACTTTTTACCCTGACGCTGGTACCTGCTATGTCGCACATGCTGCTGGGTAAGAATGTCAGGGAAAGGCATAATCCTTTTGTGAATTTCCTGACAAGAGGGGGGATGAAGATCTACAGATTTGCATTTGCTGCAAGGAAGAAAGTGCTCCCGGTTTCGATTGTGCTGCTGCTGGTGACGTTGTTCAGCTTCCGCTTCCTTGGAACAGAGTTCCTGCCCGAACTGAATGAAGGATCGATCTATGTCCGCGCTACCGGTCCTCTCAGCACTTCTCTGGAGGAGTCAAAGAAACTGGCTAATGAAATGCGTAAGATCTTTCTGAGCTTCGAGGAAGTGAGACAGGTGATGTCGCAGTCGGGCCGGCCGAATGACGGCACCGATGCCACAGGCTTCTATAATATAGAATTTCATGTAGATATCTATCCTCAGAAAGAGTGGAAACGGAAGCAGACAAAAGAGCAGCTGATTGAGCGGATGCAGGATAAGTTAAAGGGGTATCCGGGTGTGATGCTTAATTTTTCGCAGCCTATTATGGATAATGTGGAGGAAGCGGTATCGGGCGTGAAGGGATCTATTGTTGTAAAGCTCTTCGGAGATGACTTCCATTATATTGAAGGGGAAGAAGAGAAGATCTTCCGGATATTGAAAGGGGTAGAGGGCATTGAGGATCTGGGAATCCTCAGAAACCTCGGGCAGCCCGAGCTGCAGATCAACCTTGATCAGCAGAAGATGGGACTCTACGGGGTTACCACTGCCGATGCTAATGCGGTGATCGAGATGGCAATAGGGGGGAAGGCCGCTACCCAGATCTACGAGGGGGAGCGGAAATTCGACTTAAGGATCCGTTATCCTGAGGATTTCAGAAGCGATGAGTCGGCTATAGCCCGCCTGCGTGTACCAACGTTGGGGGGGACAAAAGTCCCTCTTGGTGAGATCGCAACTATTACAAAAGCAGATGGGCCGAGCATCATCTACCGCGACGGGCATAAGAGATACGGAGCGATCAAATTCTCTATCCGGGGCAGAGACATGGGAAGTACCATAAAGGAGGCCCGGGAAAAGGTAAGCGATGCTATTAAGCTTCCAAAAGGCTATAGCCTGCAATGGGCCGGGGATTTCGAGAATCAGCAAAGAGCTACTGACCGGTTGTCGCAGGTCGTTCCGATCAGTCTTCTGGCTATCTTTTTCATCTTATTTATCCTGTTCGGCAATGTCAGGGATTCGCTGCTGGTGTTAAACAATGTTCCTTTCGCTATTATGGGCGGCATCCTGGCATTGCTTGCTACAGGAATCAACTTCAATATTTCGGCAGGCATTGGCTTTATAGCATTGTTTGGAATCTGCGTGCAGAACGGTGTGATCCTGATCACCCGCTTTAAGCAGAATATAAAAGATCTGAGACATCATCAACAAGAGGGGTATACCCTGGCTGACGCGCTCAGGGAAGGCGTTGAAGCGAGGTTGCGACCGGTGGTGATGACGGCTATGATGGCTGCGATCGGATTGGTTCCGGCGGCTTTGTCTACCGGTATTGGTTCTGAAGCATCAAAGCCTCTGGCCATCGTGGTGATTGGCGGCCTCATCACCAATACGATCTTCAATATTTTTGTTTTTCCTTCCGTTTTTTACTTCGCCTACCGTAGAAAAGTAAATAAGGATCTTCTTTCTCAACCTGTTAAGAGTTATGAATCATAACACAGAAGTACCGGATAAAACAGTCAGGCCGGGAAAAGCCAGGCCTGAACTCCTTTGGCTGATGATGTCACTAAGCGACCTGAAAATCTGGCTTCGCTACTTTGAGAAGAAGGAGAATTTTGAGAATTGCATAGAGATCCGCGACGAAATAAAAAGACGCGGCTGATTGCGGCGGCCCTGCACATAAGTGGTTTCGGTAGCAATGAACAGCGCCCGCATGACGAACACATCATGCGGGCGCTGTTATGTTTCCGGGTCCGGACGGGATCCGGAATTTTGATCTAAAACAAAGAGTCGACTTTTTCCTTTACCCCGTCGGCGCCGGTAAACGCTTTCACAACTTTACCGGAACTGTCGATCAGAAAAAGAGAAGGAATCGCTTTGACATTGAATGCATCAGCTACCGACTGGCGATCCAGGAAACTCAGCCATGGAAGTTGTTCTTCATGCGCCGCTTTTATCCAGTCCTGCTCGTTTTTGTCGGTGGAAATGCTTACGATCTGAAATCCTTTATCAGCATATTTGCTGTAGAGTTCTTTTAAGCCGGGAATCGATTTTCTGCAGGGGGCACACCATGAAGCCCAGAAATCCAGTAATACATATTTCTTTCCGGCCGTGAAGTTCTGCAATGTGTTTTTCTCACCTTTATCGTTTACCAGGGTAAATGCCGGGGCCGGTTTTCCTTCAAAGGTAGGAGGGTATAGTTCTGCTTTTACCAGCTTTCCGTAATAACTCTCCTTTGCTTCCTTAGAGAAGGATTCAAAAAGTGGTTTTTCCTTTTCGCTGAAATAGCTGAGTTGAGTCATCATCATGAAAGGTCCCCACCAGGTGTTCTTATCAGCAAGGATGCCGCCCTTTATTTTTCGTTCCACATTGTCAAAAAACTCTTTCTCATCCTTGTTCATTTTTGCCCAGGCGGCGCTTTTAGATATAGAATCAATTGCCAGTGAATCTTTTGCGTTTCGCGCTTTACCCATCGCGTCGGTTACCTGCTGGTTGTTGCGGTGGTAAGCTTCATAAGCACTGTCCAGTCCGCTCCGGTAAGCCATTCTTCTGAGATACTGGTCGTGAAGCGGAGAACCGCTCACTTTCACGTTTGAAAAATTGTATACAGGCGTCTCTCCCCGTTTTTGCACGGAAGAGGAGGCAGAGACTTTTATTTCCCTGTTGTCTACCATAAGTTGTATGGCACCGTAGGAACCTGCTACCGTTAAAGCATAGAGACGCGGACCCGGAGTTTTTCCTTTCAGGATAAATTGTCCGCCGCTTAACTTCGCGCTGGCCACCGGCTTTTCGTTCTTGTGTGTAGCAGACGGGCTCAATTCTACAACGGCAGCTTCAGGCAGGCCGCTAATATTTCCTTTTATCGTAAATCCTGTTTGCTGGGCAATAGCGTTGGCACCTGTTATGCTGGTCAGAGCGAATAGGAGCAGAATGTTTTTTAGCTTCATGGGTTCTTTGTTAAATTCTTATTTACTTACATTTTGAGTGATACTTCCGTTGCCCGGATTCTTAACAGCACCGAGAGGGAAGGGCATGGTCCACATATGAGAATTCGGGCTGAGTGAATAGTTAGCTCCATTCTCCGTTTTGGTCAGCGTCCTCGCGTATTTAGGATCTTTAT
>JBQGEO010000226.1:0-2229 GCA_052039655.1 Pararcticibacter sp. | reverse complement strand
GGCAAAAGGCTTCAGCCAGCGGGCCGCCGGGGAATAGTACCAGAGGAAAAAGGGCAAAGGCCGCTGACGAAACAGAAGAAAACGCAGAGGCTTCTTTTGTTATTGGGAGAAGGTTTAGTTTTCCGTAAAAAGTATACAACTTACCTGACTTTGTATTACCGGGTGCTTTGTTTTTACTATGAACTTTACATCATAAAATAAAACAATAGCAACATGAGAAAAACCATTTTAATTACCGGTGCAAGCAGCGGTATAGGCAGGGCTACTGCGAAATTCTTTATCGAAAAAGAATGGAACGTTGTGGCCACCATGAGGAATCCCGATAGCGAAACAGAGCTGAAAGATTTGGATAACGTTTTGCTCGGCAGGCTCGACGTGCTTGACCCTGATAGCATTGAAAAGGCTGTTGCCGGAAGCATTCAGAGATTTGGCAGGATCGATGTGCTGGTGAATAATGCAGGTTACGGCGCCTTTGGACCGCTGGAAGCCTTTTCAAGAGAAAATATTATCCGCCAGTTTAATACCAATGTGATTGGACTAATGGATGTTACCCGCGCCGTGTTGCCCCATTTCCGCAGTAACAAAAGCGGAGATCGTGAATATATCGTCTATCGGCGGCAAGATGTCCTTTCCCCTGGGATCCTTATATCATGGGACTAAGTTTGCTGTGGAAGGAATATCAGAAGCCTTAAGCTATGAACTGGAGCAATTTGGTGCTAAGGTTAAAATAGTGGAACCAGGCGCCATTGCTACAGATTTTGCAGGTCGTTCGATTGACTTCAGTAATGATGAATCGCTGACTGAATACCAGGCACTTGTGGATAAAGTTAATGAAGGCATGCCTGCTTTTTTTGAAAATGCTTCACCGGCCAGTGTGGTTGCCGGAGTCATCTATGAAGCGGCTACAGATGGTACCAGCAAACTGAGGTACACGGCAGGGGAAGATGCAGCGGAGATCATTGCCAGGCGTAAGGCGACTGATGATGAAACCTTCTTCATCGGTGTCAAAGCCATGTTTAAACTATAACCAGGTGATAAATATAGGGCCGTGGTATCCCAATGGTCCTATATTTATCACCAATAATCTTTAAATTTATAAGATCTTCAATTAATGCCAGGGATGAGTATATCGCTCCATTTCACCGGAATAGATGATGTCTTTAAGTTTTTCAATCTGGATGAGCCTCTTAAACATCCTCTTGTTGCTGTGATAGACTTTAGTGATGTAGACGAGCAGGTAGCGGAGGATACGAGAATATCCGGAGATTATGACTGTTTATTATTTAAGCGGTATGACGGCAATAATGTTAAATATGGGCGTAAGGTGGTTGATTTTAACAACGGCAGCCTGATGTGCATCGCACCAAACCAGGTATTGGAAATGGAGAGCGACATCGGTGCATATACGGAAAAGGAGGGGTGGGGAGTATTTTTTCATCCTGATCTGATCAGGAATACCTCACTTCAGCAAAAGATGAAAGATTACAGTTTTTTCTCATATGAAGTGTCCGAAGCACTTCATATGTCGGAAAAGGAGAAACAGATCTTTTACGACTGCGTGCAGAAACTGGATGGCGAACTCCGGGAAAACATTGACGGGCATAGCCAGGCTATTATCGTATCCAATATTGAGCTGCTGCTGAATTATTGTTCGCGGTTTTACGGCAGGCAATTTATTACACGGAAAAGCGTGAACAGTTCGGTTGTTGTGCAGGTAGAGAAAATATTAAGCGGGTATTTCGGGATGGGCAAGCTTCATGAGCAGGGCTTACCTACGGTGAAGAGCCTGGCAGACCAGGTAAACTTATCGCCGGGCTATCTGAGCGATCTTTTAAAAAGGGAAACGGGTAAGAATGCACAGGATCATATCCACTATTTTTTAATTGAAGAAGCCAAGAATATAGTGATCAGTACCGATAAGCCGGTCGGTGAAATTGCCTACTTACTGGGCTTTGAATATCCTCAGTACTTTAATAAACTTTTCAAACAAAAGACCGGCAAAACACCCCTGGAGTTTCGTAATATGAATTAAGCAGGGTGTTTTGGATCCCAAGGAGTTCCTAAAAGCTATGATCCAGTCCGATGGATATATACCTTGGCAGCAGCCGGTATTCTGTTACTGCACTATAGGTATCTGTTATCACTGCATTCTTAAAATAGCGGTTATTGAACAGGTTTCTGGCGCTGATATCGAATCTCGTTTTGATCTTTTTAATATCATATGAAAAT
>JBQGEO010000225.1:0-5453 GCA_052039655.1 Pararcticibacter sp. | reverse complement strand
ACCAGGCAATATTGTGGATCCGTCTCCAGCATTTCAGCCGCCAGTAGAAAGGGATCAGGGTACGGCTTTCCACGTTCTGTTTCGCCGGCACACACCAGGACCTCGACCAGATCCCTGATCTTTAAAATGTCCAAGGTTTTCTCTATTGCGTCCCTGGAGCCACCGGAAACCACCCCGATCCTCACTTTTCCGGCATGCGCTTTCAAATGTTCGGTTACAAACTCCACCGGCCTGATGTGCTGAATATACTCGTTGTAGTATAAATCATATTTCAGTGCATTAAAGGTCACAGGATCCAGGCTGCATTGGTATCTTTTATTGATCTCCTCCACCACTCTTACGATAGGCAGTCCGGCAAACTCATCAATGATAGCAGGATCTATCGTCACCCCGTGGTCTAGGGCCACCTTTACGTACGTATCCTTATGTGCCTGCATATTATCTGCAAGAGTGCCGTCGCAATCGTATAGAAAAGCTTTATAGTCGCCTTTTGAGAGTTGGGTGAGTGCTTGTAATTTGGTCATGGAGGGGGGGTATGAATTATGAGTTATGAGTTATGGGTTATGGGTTATGGGTTATGAATTATGGGGTATGAGTTATGGGTTGCCGGAGCGGTAAGACTAATTGAAAATTGCGGATCTTGAAAGTTCATTACTGATGGCAGATTCCTGAAGGCTGATAGCCGATTGCCAAAGCCAATAGCTAACTGCCAACCGCCGTTTACAACAGCTCTTTCAGATCTGTCAATTGAGCAATCGTTGCGATCTGTCCTTCCTTTACATTACCGAATCCGTAGGAGGCAAATATAAAAGGAACACCTGCTTTTTTGCTTGATTCATAGTCTCCCATTGTATCGCCGATATAAACAGGGGCTTGAAGGTTGTACTGACCGACGACTTCTTTTATGTTCTCTGCTTTCGGCTGATTTTTTGTTCCGTAGCATGCATGTCCGCTAAAATAATGGCCAAGCTTGCTGTAGGTGAGGAAAATCTCAATATAACCGCTCTGACAATTACTTACCACGAACAATTTATACCGGGATGACAGGTACTGAAGGGTGTCTTCGAGACCGGGATAAAGCACACCACCGTCTTCTCCCAATACTTCGAGTTCCTTTTTTGCGCATAAAGCCTGAAACTCTTTCCGCTTTGCGCTGTCCAGATCGGGAAACAATGTATCATAGATCGCATCATAGGTCATCCCGGCGATGCCGGCAACCATTTCAGGTGTAACATTCGTCTTCACATACCCTACTTCTTCTTTTGCCGCCTGCCATGCTTTGGCAACACTCACTGTAGAATCCCACAGTGTTCCGTCAAGATCAAAAATCAACCCGTCGAAAGCCATTTTCATGTTTTTATCCATCGGCGGCAAAATTAAGCTAAAAGTTGAAAGAAGAAAATGACCGAAAAACATGCGTGCGTCAAGTTGATGGTGCCCGGGCATAACATTTCATATATTCTTAATATTAACTTAATGGCAATCAGGTAAATTGCAGTCAGATATTCATACTCAATCAAACGTCGGAATAAGATTGAAATCCATATATAAACATACTCCCTGATATACCATGTCTGAAGTTTCATTTTCAAATACTCTATATCGCTATGCCAAAAAGAGAAGTTGATCTGGTTGTCATCTCGGATGTACATCTGGGAACTTACGGATGCCACGCAAAGGAGCTCCTTCAATATCTGAAAAGCATCAAGCCGAAAAAGCTGATCCTGAACGGTGACATTATTGATATATGGCAATTCAGTAAGTCTTACTGGCCTGAATCGCACATGAAAGTTGTCAGGCGAATCATGAAATTTATCTCCGACGGGATTCCGGTATACTATCTGACGGGGAACCATGACGAGATGCTGCGTAAATTCAGCGACCTGGAGATAGGAAGCTTTCAGCTGACGAATAAGCTGGTGCTGGAACTGGATGAAGGCAAGGCCTGGTTTTTTCATGGAGACGTATTTGATGTCACCATGCAGCATTCCAAATGGCTCGCCAAGCTGGGGGCCATCGGGTATGACAGCCTGATCCTGCTTAACAGCCTGGTGAACTGGCTGCTGACGCTCCTGAAGAGAGAAAAAATGAGCTTTTCTAAAAAGATCAAGGCCAGGTTTAAGGATGCCGTGAAATTTATCAATGACTTTGAACATACTGCCGCAGAACTCGCAATAGACCAGGGATACCGTTTCGTTGTATGCGGGCATATCCATCAGCCGGAGCTCCGCGAAATTGCTGTTGAAAAAGGCAATGTTTTATACCTCAATTCGGGAGATTGGGTGGAGAACCTTACAGCCCTGGAATTTCATAAGGGAGAATGGAAGATCTACCGGTATCAACCGGAGCAGTTTACAGAAGCGTCCGAAGATACAGACCTATTTGATTCAGAAGATTTAAAGTCGAAGATGGATGTAAAAAGCCTGCTACAGCACTTCTGCAATCCTGTTCTGACCCAGCAGAAACCGGGCATACCACTTTCCTGAGCTTTTGATGATGCGTTTCTGGGTAGCGTAGTCAACATATATTAGTCCGAAACGAGGATGGTAGCCCTCCGCCCATTCAAAATTATCGGTCAGAGTCCAGACAAAATACCCGTCGACCCTGCACCCTTCTTCGCGCGCCTTCAGCACCTGATCTATATTATCGCGGATAAATTGAAGACGCTGAGGATCGTCAACTTTCCCATCTTTGATAGTATCCGGAAATGCGGCACCGTTCTCGGTAATGTAGATCTTTTTTATCTGCGGATAGGCCCTGAACTTTTTAAGGATGTGATAGATAGCAGTCGGGTAAACCTCCCATTTCATGGTAGTTAAAGGAACATTCCGGTGTTCTGCCTTTACGAGCTTTGCGTGAATATAGGGGGTCAGGAGAGAGTATCTGACCACCTCCCTGGTGTAATTCTGCAGCCCGATGAAGTCGAAATCAAACTTCATCTTCTCTTCGTCTCCCTCTTTAAAATGCTTGTGGAGCCCCTTCAGGACAGGGACATCGGTTACAGGGTACCCCAAACCCAGTACGGGCTCAATAAGCAACCTGTTCAGGAGAGCATCTGCGCGCGCTGCGGCTTTGATATCCCGTGGTTTTGAAGACCAGGGGTCGATATGAGAGCAGGAAAAGGTTGTTCCGATCTCTGCATCGGGAACCTCTGAGCGCAGGATCCTGCCTCCTTCGCCCATACACAATACTGCATGATGAACGGCAGCGAAGAAGTTTTTCAGGCCCGTGCGTCCCGGGGCATGCAGCCCGAGGAAATACCCGGCACCAGTGAACACCATGGGTTCATTGAGTACGATCCAGTTTTTAACACGGTCGCCGAACGTACGCGCACACAAGTAGGTATATTCCGAAAACCAGGAAACGATATCCCGGCTGGTCCATCCCCCTCTCTGTTCAAGCGCCTGGGGCAGGTCCCAATGATAAAGTGTCACCCAGGGGGTAATATCATTTTCGAGGCACGAATCGATCAGTTTGTCGTAAAAGTCGATTCCTTTACGGTTTGCCTTCCCTGTACCCGAAGGCAGAAGCCGCGGCCAGGAAAGGGAGAACCTGAAGTTGGGAATATTAAGCCTTCTTACCAGCGCTACATCCTGCTGGTAACAATTGTAAAAATCGCAAGCGGTGCCCGCATGATGTCCGTCTTTGATCTTCCCTTTCTTCGCGGTAAAAGTATCCCATATTGACGGGCCTTTTCCATCGGCGCTGCAACTTCCCTCAACCTGGAAGGCCGCAGTGGTAACACCCCATTTAAAAGTATCGCCAAACTGGTCTCTGTGAAGCTTTTCCCCTTCTCTGTCCATTGAATATTTGAAATTATAAGATTAGGCATTTTTAAACTGATTGTCAATGCTCCAGTCGCCCGGATCTGCAGCTAAATGCCGCCCGACAATCCTATTGATTATACTTTGAGTATTGTCCTGGTAGTTAACAGGCACAATCCCCTCACTTTCAAGCCAACCAGAAATGAGCAGTTCATGCTTCGGTTTCAGACTTTTAATCACGGGCACGCCCATAGCTTTAAGTGCAGCTGCATTTAGATGCTGTTCGTACTGATTTTTCATGGGAATCACGAGAAGCTTCTTTTTCATGAACAGAGCTTCGGCGGGGGTTTCGAATCCCGCCCCGCACAGTACACCCGATGCCGCGGCCATACTCTCCATAAACTTATTTCCGTCGATTGGACGGATTCGAACGTTCTTTATGTTAGCCGGCTTCCTGTTATGCTTGCTGAATACTTCCCATTCGACATCCTTAAAGACAGACAAGCGGCTGATCAGCCTCTGATCGTCATAGGAAGGAAGATAGACAGTATAATGCCCGCGGTCGCGGATCTCCAGTTCTCTTATCTTTTTCCGGATAACAGGGGTGAATATATTGTCCTGATAAGACTGAAAATGAAACCCGTAACTGGTACTGGCCGGTGCATAATTATTCAAAACGAGTTTACCGATCATATCGGTGTGTTCGGGCATAGGCATCCCTGGTGAAAGTACAGCAGCCTGATGACTCAAAGCTATACAAGGCTTGTTCTTCAGGTAACATGCCCATGCTGAAACAGGTTCAAAGTCGTTAATAAAAAGATCGTATTTTTCAACCGGAAGCAGATTGATACTTTTAGCCAGTTTACGAAGATTCGCTTTTACGAGGGTCTTCCAAAGATTCACTCCTCCTGATTTTCCGAATATGAAACTTAGCCCGCGGAGCTTATAAGCAATTGGAAAAGGCAGCTCCAGATCACCCTGAATTCCACTGACCAATACATCCACTTCGGCTATTTTCTCCAGGCAAGGGACAACTTCCATTGCCCTGCTCAAATGCCCGTTACCGGTTCCCTGAACCGCATACAAAATTTTTGTCATAGGAACAGCCAGACTCTTTAATGCAGGAAAAATGATTTCATTCCCGCGCGGAAAAGCAAGGTTCTGACATAATAGACAAATAAAAGCGGATTTACCCTGATCTTCATAATTTCGTTCATCTTATCTATGCAAGATACACTGAGAGTATTACGTTAACATTTTGAAGATATGATCACTATGTTAATGATTGACATTGCAGGAACGTGCTCTTTTGCAGCATAGCCTTTCCAAAACAGCACGTTTTTCCTTTTTTTAGAAAAATCCGCCCTGATTACTGTTAAATTATCACATCACGTCAAAATCTGCCGCAGATAAAGACAGGATTGACGTTTTTAAAGAAGTTATTTGCAAAAAAAAGAGAAATCAGGTAGATTGCAGTTAAAATATTTACGTGTACTATCTCAATGTCCATACCCCCATACGCAAGTGACGATGATCTTCTCGCTGCTCTCAAAGCAGGGAATACAGCCGCTTACAAAGAAATTTATGACCGGTACTGGCAGTTGCTGTACCGCTTTTCACGTAAAATGTTACAGGATGAGACAATAGCCAAAGATGTCGTTCAGGAAGTATTCACCACGTTGTGGACAA
>JBQGEO010000224.1:0-1903 GCA_052039655.1 Pararcticibacter sp. | reverse complement strand
GGGCGCTGCAGGATCGGATTATGCTCACTTTTTTTCCAGGGACCCAGTGGCGAGCTGGCGGTAGCGTAACCTATACCGTAGTCCTGGCTTCGGAAATCATTGCCCGAATAAAGCATATAGTACCGGTTGTTGTATTTGAGTACTGAAGCACCTTCCGCCACTTTACCCATCACGGTTTCCCATGGATCGGAGGCGGTAACGCATTTCGTCAATGTTTCTTCCCGGATGGTCATCCAGTCGTCTTCCAGCCTGGCAGCCCAGATCTCATTCCCGTTGGTGAAGCGAACGAAGTAAATATAGGGGGTGCCGTCTTCATCGATAAACAAGGACGAATCAATCCCCTTCTCATCCCGCATCGGCCTTTTATTATCCTGCTTAAATGGTCCGAGAGGCGAGCTGGCCGTTGCCACACAGATATGTTCTTCCGCCGAATAAAACAAATAGAACTTCCTGGTTTCCGGATTGTAATAGACCTCCGGTGCCCAGAACCACCTGGTTCCGTAGGAATCTGCTTTTTTCAGCAGCATCTCTCCATGCTTTTTCCATGACTTCAGGTCCCGGGAGTAAAACACTTCAAAGCCTTCGTCTGAACTGGTTCCATAAGCATAATAAGTGTTCTCATGGAAAAGAATAAAGGGATCGGCGAGGGGTACGCTGGGGGCCGGTGTCACGGCAGCTTCCCTGCCGGATGGTAACGGGTTGGCGCTATTGAGCGTCCTGACATTACATGACACAGCCATCACGGCATATAAGCATATACCTGCAAATCCATGTAGTTTTCTCATCGTTCTGTTATAGAGTTTATTCGTTTTTGATGATCCTGATCCTTGAGTTGCGGAGATCCGCTACATACATGTTGCCTTCATTGTCAAAGGCAATCCCTTCGGGTTCATTAAATTTGGCACTGCCGGCACCGCCATCAAGAAAGCCCTGGTTTCCGGCTCCTCCATCACCCGCATAACGAACTACCTTTCCGTCGGGGCTTACCTGACGCACCCAATGATTGAATTTCTCGGCGATGTAGAGATTACCGCCGGCATCTACCGCTGCCTGTGCGGGCTGATCAAAGCTGGCCTGTGCACCTGTACCGTCAACCGCCCCCCAGGAGCCGGTGCCCGCAAACTTCTGGAAACCGCCCGTGATGCTTTTGGTAGCAGGATCATACCCGGCCTTCAGGATCCCGATATAGGGATATTTTGCGACCAGGTACAATTGCCGCCCGTCCGGAGAAAAGCAGAAACTGGCATAGAAATCAGCGTTAATTCCGGGGAACCCAACAAAATCATAAAGGAGCTTTATGCGGTTTTCATTTTTATCCCAGGTATATAGTTTTCTCGGCCAGCAGTAAAATATCAGGCTGCCGTCTGTAGGGTGTATGCCGGCAAAATTGACGTGCCTGGTCTCATTCTGTGAGCGCACATAATCCTGCTGCACGGCGAAGCCGCTGTTCCGTGTCAGTATTGCTACCGTCACATTGTTGTTATTTCCTGCATTGTCATTGCCGATAAAAAGAGTGTCGCAACTGATCGACATGGTAATACTGCGCGGGTTGTTTACAGAACCGGAAAGTGTCGCTACGGTCTCTACCCTTCCGTCCTTAATGCGGCGCACCTTTCTGCCCTCTTCGAGCACAAATAAGGCTTTGTCTTTCCGGTCGTATGTCAGCCAGTACGGCCTGTTAAAGCTTGCCTGGCGTAAGCTTCCGTCTACAGAAACCGCAGCACCGCTTCCGCTGAAGGTATAAACATTCCTGGTATAAGTATACATAAACGGAGTTGGGGGATTAAACGCGGCACCTCCTATTGATACCTTCACTGCTCCGTTACCGGCATTTTGGGGTACAACAGCATAGATACGGTTTGGAGTGACGCTTACAACTTTTGCCTCGGCATTGTTGACCCAT
>JBQGEO010000223.1:0-14939 GCA_052039655.1 Pararcticibacter sp. | reverse complement strand
TATGTGATATCTGCAACATTCCGCACAAACCAGGTATTTTTCAAATGGTATGGAAGTCTGAACAGGAAAACACTGAGCTTCGTGACTCATTTTTTTGTGCAGGATGAATTCAGCAAAGACCTTCTTCGTAAAATAGGGATAAGCAATGTCACCGTCAGCGGCGATACGCGCTTCGATCGCGTGGCGGAAAACGCAGCCTCCCCAAAACACTTTGACGATGTCAGAAATTTTTGTGCCGGCTCAAAGACATTTGTTGCCGGAAGCTCCTGGCCGGAGGATGAGAAACTGATCGCAGAAATAGTAAAAGAATATCCTTCCTGGAAATTTATCATTGCTCCTCATGAAATTAAGCCGGAGAAAATAAAAGCACTTGAGCAACTCCTTCCGGAAGGGGCTTCGCTAAAGTACTCAGTTGTCAAAGGGCAAATTACACAAACGCTCCCTTCAGAAACCCGCGTACTCATCATCGATAATATTGGTATGCTGTCATCTTTATACCAATACGGGAGTGTCTCCTATATTGGAGGCGGCTTTGGTGTAGGTATTCACAATACCCTTGAAGCAGCGGCATTCGGTACACCCGTCATCTTCGGCCCCAATTACCATAAGTTCCTGGAAGCAAAAGCACTGATAGAAAACGGCGGCGGCTTTTCTATCAGCAACATTCAGGAGTTGAAGAGCCTCATGCAAAAATTGCAGGATGAAGAGCTCAGGAAACAGGCGGGAAAGGCTGCGGGAGAATTTGTTCAGAACAATAAGGGAGCAACCGGAACAATTGTCCGCTTCCTGCAAAACAGTTAGTGCGGCTGTAAACAATAGCTTCCACTAAACACCTGTAAGCCAAAACTCCCCCAACTTAACAACTACTATCCAAGACTTAAAACTTATAACTTACTACTTATAACTTACTACTTAAAACTTCCTACTTAAACCTTACTTCATCAGCTTGTAAAACCCCAAAGTCGCGGTATCTCCAACCGATCCGTCTTCCTTCCTGTAGATAAAGTAAGCTTCCATTTTTTGCTGTTTTGAAACAAAGCGGAGAGCATTCGACAGTCCCATTCCCATCAATGCATTATCGTATCCATCGGCAGTAATAGCATCACTTGCCCATACCGTAACACTGATCAGTTCATTCTGAATAGGAAAACCGGTTCTTGCATCAATCAGATGAGATATCCGCCTGCCTCCCTGCTGGTAAAACTTCCTGTAATTACCTGAGGTTGTAAGAGCCCCCTCCCTAAGCGAAACAACCTTTTGCAATGGTTCCGGATTGAGATCATCCGATGGCCCTTCAATGCCGACCGTCATGACCTGGCCCGAAGGCTGGCGCCTTCCCCTCACACGGATCTCACCTCCTATCTCAACGAGGTAATCTTTTATCCCTTTCCGGTCGAAATAATCTGCCAGTACATCCACGCTGTATCCCTGGGCAATACCATTCACATCAATATGGGCGCATGGTATCGTTTTCACCAGACTATCCCCGCGCAGACGGATCTTATCAGGTCCGGCACATTTCATAAGAGCCCTCACGTCCGCAGAATCAGGCACACCAGACTCTGGCGTCGTACCAAATCCCCAGGCTTGTACCAGGGGCTGTATCGTAATATCGAATATGCCGGCGGTCTTTTTATTTACCTCCTGTGCCTTCAGAATAACATTCCGCAGATGTGCGTCAGTAATGCAGCCTCGTTGCGACTTATTAAATTGCGATATCAGCGAATAGGGTTTGTAAACGGACAGCGAACTGTCTATTCCATCAAGCAACCTGGCAATTTCGGCTCCTCTGATAATACTGTCTTCAGCATAGTAAGTAATGTGATAAGTTGTTCCCTGTGCATACCCTGACATCCGAAAAGGCTTCATCTGCTTTGCAGGAAAAAACAAGGCCGGCAAAAGAACGGCAGTCAGTATGCATAGAGCTTTCATCAGCAGTTTCCCTTACTCATCTTTTCCAGTACGGCGATCCACTCAGGCTTGTCATTAAGGCTTTCCACCAATTGAACTTTATCGCCTCCGAGAGCTTTAAACTCCAGATCATATTCCTCTGCGATTTCATAAATCGTCTCCAGGCAGTCGGCCACAAAAGCGGGACTAAATACCAGCAAACGCTTCGCTCCGTTTTTGCCGAGCTGGTGAATCACTTCACTGGTATAAGGCTGAGCCCAGGGATCCTTCCCCAGACGGGATTGAAAAGTAACGGTATACCTTTCTTTAGGGATAGACAGCCTTTCGGCAATCAGCCTGGCAGTGTTATAACATTGAGCCGAATAACAGAACTTGTTAACATCCGTAAGCGTTGAACAGCAGTCAGGAGATTTAAGGCAATGTTTCTGACTATCATCCGCTTTTATCAGCTGGCGCTGCGGCAAGCCATGAAAGCTAAAAATGACATGATCGAATGTTTCAGGCTGATATTTCCGCCCGTTCTCCGCGAAAATTCCGATCATATCAGGATCGTCATGATAGGAATTGACGAAAGACATATCAGGTATCGTTTGCCATTTACTAACAATCTCCATCACACGCTGATGAACCGACCCTGTGGTTGCAGATGCATACTGGGGGAACAAGGGAATAACACGAATGCTGCTTACTCCCTCTTTCTTCAGTCTTGCAAGAGCAGAGGGTAAAGAAGGATTCTGATACCTCATCCCAAGCTCTACATGATAATCTGCACCTAGCTTTTCCTGCAATGAGTCCTTTACCTTCGCACTGTAGTACATGAGGGGTGAACCATTCTCCGTCCAGACTTTCTGATAAGTTTTCGCTGATTTCGGACCGCGAAAGGGAACAATGATTCCCTTAACCAGCAAGGTCCGGCCGACCGGATTAATATCAATCACTCTCTCATCCATCAGAAACTCATCCAGGTACCGCCTCACATCACTAACGGATGGGCTGTCAGGTGTTCCAAGATTTACTAATAAAATGCCCTGTTTGCTCATAAAGATCTTAGCTGCAAATATAACCGCAACCAGATAAAGTAGTACGACCGCTAAAGGTTTTGACGAAAGGAAAACTTTTATTTCGTCTTCCACAACTGCCACCAGGGAATACCCGGCCATTGATGATGCTCATAATGATACCCAAAGAAATAGCAGCTGAAGAAGCCAAGTACATGATTTTTTTTCATGGAACGGGATTGATGTGCATTGTCATGTTCTCCGTGATGTGGCAGCCATGTCCCGAAATAGAAGAGTTGTAAAGTGCTTAAGAGAGCAGGAAGCACCCAAAAGAACAAAAGGTTTTGCTCCGGAAACCAGATTTTCAGAACATTGAACGTAACAGCCATTATAAGCAGCTGCCATAAGGAAATATACTCTGTGATAAACTTGAAATACCAGCTAAAGAAACCTCCCTCATGATAGTCGGGATCTGATTCACTGTGAACATGCTTATGATGCTGATGATGTTTGACATTCAGCTTTTTAAAGGAGAAGGCAGCGTAAAGCGCGGTACAGATCTGGCCCACAACTTCATTTACCCTCCCCGAAGGATAAATTGTGCCATGCATACCATCATGTGCCGTGATAAAAAGTCCCGTGTAAAGATGCATCTGCACTAACACCATCAGATATGTCAAAGGATTGAGCCACGAAAACTCCCATTGCAGTAAAAAACAAAGACATGCAAACCAGCTGCCAATCACGATGATGGCAACCAATAATCCGATGCCTGACGGTTTCTTCACCAGCTAATACGCTTCGAGTGTTTTTTTGACTTTCTCCATCAGCCACATAGGCGTAGAAGTTGCCCCGCAGATCCCCACCTTATCCCCAGGATTGAACATTTCGGGAGTCAGTTCATCCGGCTGAGAAATGAAATAAGTATCCGGATTGTATTTTTTGCAAACCTCGTACAAAACCTTTCCGTTGGACGACTTCTTCCCGGAAACGAAAATAATTTTGTTAAAGTTGATCACGAATTTCCTCAATTCCTCATCACGGTTCGAAACCTGCCTGCAAATTGTATCGTTCGCCGTCACTTCATAGCCCCTGCGGATCAGTTCATCCTTAATCTGGTAAAACTTATCGGTGCTTTTGGTCGTCTGACTGTAAAGTGTAAACTTTTGGGGAAGGGCAGCATTATCCAGTTCCGCAATATCCTGAAACACCAGGGCATCGTTGTTCGTCTGCCCCTGCAAACCTATTACCTCCGCATGCCCGTGCTTGCCAAATATGAGGATCTGTTCATTATCTTCGTACGATGTTTTTATCCGGTTTTGCAGCTTCAATACAACCGGGCAGGAAGCGTCTATCAATGTAATATTATTGCTTAAAGCGATCCTGTAAGTCTCGGGCGCTTCTCCATGAGCCCTGATGAGCACCTTTTCTCCATGCAGCTCCTTCAGAGCATCATGATCAATGATCCTCAGCCCCCTCGCCTTCAGACGCTCTACTTCTTCATCATTGTGAACAATATCACCAAGACAATACAGATATCCGTCTTCATCAAGAATTTCTTCTGCCATATCTATGGCATAAACCACACCAAAACAAAACCCCGAATTCGAGTCGATAGTAACCTGAAGATTGTAGCTCATATTTAGTATACAAAGCTAAGGAAATAAAGTTGAATAGCTTATAGCTATCGGCGGTCAGCTATCAGCCGATAGCTAATAAGCTGTTGGACATTGGCTGTTGGCTTTTGGTGATTAACTGTTAATTATTCGTTGCGTTCTGTGGCTATAGGCCTTGTTACCTTTTAAGCCATTTGCTATTATCATTAAACGCTGGTATAAGCCGGGCAACCGGCTTCCTATACAGATCCACTCTTATAACTCTGCACTGTGGACTTTTAACTCTAAATTTTCAACTCTGCGCTTCAACTCTGCGCTTCAACTCTGAACTTTCAACTCCGAATTCAGCTTTCAACTTTAAGTCCCTGCCAGCAGAACAAGAAAGAAAGCAAACTGAACAACAAAGAGCACAGCGCCTGCCGGATTTCCTTTTTTGAACGGCATTTTAAAGAATGACAGTAACAGAAAAAAAGCCAGGACAAACCAGCCGATATAATTTTGATAGGGAATCTCGTTACCATGCCAGCTCCAATAGTCGAATCTGACGGCAACAGGCTCAATAACAACATCCAGTATTGTAACCAGTGCAGCACCCGCTGCTGCTGCCACAACGGGATTATTTATCCCCATCCTATCCACCACCATACCTGCGGAATAAATAACCAGTATCCAATTCACGCCTATCATAAGAGGCGTTCCGGCAATCTTGTATCCCAGAGTAGCGCCATAAGCATAGTTTCCGAATATCAGTCCCGTTTGTACGCCGGCTAATTCAGCTAAAAATCCAGCAAGATAACAGATAAGCAAAAATGCAAGGAAATACACATTCTTCTCTTTCTGACTGCGTACTATTAAAACCAACATCAGAAGAAGATGAAACGGCACTAACTGCTTAAACAGCGGCTGAAACGCCGGAATGAGGAACCCGGTAAGCCCCACCACATGAAACAGTACGATCAGAAACACACAGACATTATCAGCGCGCAGTATTTTAAGTTCTTTTCTCATTTATAAGTTCCATACATTCAAATCCCTCTCTTCTTTCAGTTTCCGGAACTGCATTCCGAAATCATCCTCCGCCGGTCCACATAAAATGGCCATCGTGTTGTTATTCTATTCGTCTTCCCTTCCATACAATCGTCCTGGTCAGATATTTCTTGACCGACAGAAATGATATAAAAATAAACGAAAGCATCTGAAAAGGATGAAGAATGATATTAAAGACAGGATTTTGTCCGCTTAACAAAGAGATCATAAGTCTGGTCAGGATGATGAGGGTAACAGCAAAAGAGATGAGCTGTATATCCAGGTACAGTGCGACAAACAAGGGTCCGAGCATCACCAGCAACAAATAACAAACCAGCCCCGCAATATTATTATTGAAGCCGGCGAGAAGGTTTTTACTAAACCCTTCCGTGGCCTCAGAAAAGCTTTGATACATCCTGCAATATATAAATCCATTGGCAAGAAGGGCCTCTGCCCGCAAGCGGTATGCCTTAACCAGCTTCATGATCTCAATATCCTCTACCACCTTATCTTTCACCTGTGCATGCCATTGATGCTGGTGATAGCTGACCGCTTCAAATACCATACACTGACCAGAAGCTGCTGAAAAAGCGGGATTAGCAGACAGGCGCACCAGGCGCAAAGGCAGAAGGTTGAGCAGGAGAAAATGCATAAGAGGAACCACCATTCGCTCGCCAAGGCTCACCATCTTCTGATTCGTAAAAAGACTAAGCAGGGACAACTTCGCCAGTTTCATTCTATGAACTACTCCGTTCAGCATGCCATTTGCTATGACGGTATCCGCATCGAGGAACAAAAGATATTTTCCCTTTGCAAAGTGAGCAAGCTGATGGCAGGCATAGTTTTTCCCGAGCCAGCCCTGGGGAAGTTCCTCTCCCTTTATTACCTGAAAACGCACATCTGTATCCGCAAACCTGCTGCATACCTCATATGTTTCATCGGATGAGGAATCGTCAAGAATGATCACTTCATAATGCTGATAATCCTGAGCCTTTACCGATTTCAGGAGTTTCAGGATATCCTCCTGTTCGTTACGGGCAGGGATAAGAATAGAGACCAGGTCGTTATAACTTCTTACAGATGGCGATAGCTTCGGATTGGAAATAAAATTAAAAAGCGTAACGGCGAACCTCAGGATAAGAAAGAAAAAGACGACATAATATATCAGCATGATTATACAATAATGCGGTTCTGCGTTTGCCGCGAAGTTTCATAATGTTTGTTATAGGTGCTCTTAATAAGTTGTAAGCTTGTAAACTCCTCACCTTCCCATTTAGTTAGATAACAACGGACAGTGGGTTTACGGTTTTCAAAATAATCAATAAAAGAAGCAGCAAAAACATATTGAAACCTCTTGTCTGAGGAATTGATCAGGTTAATCAACCCTTTCTCAAAGATAATTTCCCTGGTGTGAGAAGAATATAGCCGTCCCTGAGGAAATACCAGGACAAGGTTGTTCGGATCATTCAGCAGTTTCCCGGCATATTCCAGGGACTGAACCAGGCTTTTAGATTGCTTTTTTACGGGAAAAGCACCCAGGTATTTCAGGAACCAAACCTTCCGGTAGTTTTCTTCATCTACCATCACATGAAATTTTTTCCTGAAATATCTCCTGTTAAGCTCATACATGAAAAAGCCATCCCACCACGAAAAATGATTAGCGAGCAGCAGCACCGCTCTTTCAGGATCGAAAGATGCCTGGTTAAAAGAGAGCTCCCTGAAATCCCTGCTGATGATCCGGCCGATGTACCAGGAAAAGAAATTCCTTACAAGATGACTGAACATCCTGCAATTTAAAAAATTTCAGGGGCGAATCAAAGATAGTTCAGTGACAGCTGAATGTTAAAGCCGTCACTACAGATCGAATATCTCGAATTTATTCCAGAAGCCATCCCTTGGCAGGGGCGCTTCAATGCAGATCTCTTCTTTCTTCACGGGGTGAATAAACTGCAGTCTTTTCGCATGAAGACAGATAGTCCTTTTAAGACTCCCCCGGGGATAACCATACTTATTATCTCCTACAATAGGGCAGTCAAGCGTAGAAAGCTGTACCCTGATCTGGTGAGGCCTTCCGGTGATAGGATTTACTTCGACAAGATGGTAGCCCTCCAGATCACCGATGAGCTGGTAATTCAACTCAGACCGGGAACCTCCTTCCACCTCATGATCATAAGCAGCCGTGATGTTCCGCTGCGGATTCTTCACCAGCCAGTGCACGAGGTTTCCGCTTTCGGGAACCGGCCTGTTCCGCACCACCGCCCAGTAGGTCTTATGCATCTCTCGGTTTTTGAACATATCGTTTATCCTGTCGAGTGCCTTGCTCGTCTTGGCAAAAATAATGACTCCACTAACGGGCCGGTCCAAACGATGGACAACACCTATAAAGGCACTGTTGGGCTTGTTATATTTCTTTGCCAGATATCTTTTTACCTTTTCTTCCAGCGGATCATCACCGGTTTCATCCATCTGGACGAGTTCGCCCCCCTTCTTATTGATCCCGATAATATGATTATCCTCATACAGGACGTCGGCATCTGTAAGATCGTAAAATGAATTTTTGAATTCAAGTCTCCCCATGACTTCTGTTATTACGAATTAGTATTGTTCCTTTTCATTGGGAAAATCTCCCGACTTGACATCATTTATATACGACTTTACTGCTCCGTTGATTTCGTCGTATAAATTAAGATACTGGCGCAGGAACCTTGGTTTAAATCCATTGTTTAGTCCCAGCATATCATGAACCACCAGCACTTGTCCATCGCAGGCATTCCCACCTCCAATTCCGATAGTCGGAATTTTAACACTTTCAGTAGCTTCTTTTGCAAGAGATGCAGGAATCTTCTCCAGCACCACGGCAAAGCAGCCGGCATCCTGCAAAGCCAGGATATCACTTTTTAATTTAAGAGCTTCAGCTTCTTCTCTTGCCCTTACTGTATATGTTCCGAATTTATAGATAGATTGAGGAGTCAGTCCTAAATGCCCCATAACCGGGATACCGGCTGTAATAATGCGGGCTACCGACTCTCTTATTTCTTCTCCGCCTTCAAGCTTCACGGCATGCGCCCCCGACTCCTTCATAATCCTGATGGCAGAGTTCAGTGCCTCCTTAGAATTTCCCTGGTAGGAACCAAACGGAAGGTCGACCACTACAAGACAACGGCTAGCCGCCCTCACTACCGAAGCAGCATGATAGATCATCTGATCAAGCGTAATAGGAAGCGTCGTTTCATGTCCCGCCATCACGTTGGATGCTGAATCTCCGACTAATATTGCATCAATCCCTGCCTCATCTACAATCTTTGCGATAGAATAATCATAGGAAGTAAGCATAGAGATCTTCTCGCCCTTCATCTTCATCTCCTGCAGCGTATTGGTTGTGATACGCTTAATCTGTGTGTTAACCGACATATCTTAGTAATAAAGCGAACAAACTTAGACAAATTCCTTTATATGTAAATAAAAAAGAGACGAAGCTGTATACCTGCCGCTATTTGTTCTGCCCATCCAGACACCCATTAAACCATTTATCTTAAAAAATCTGTCAATTTAAAGAATTACAACAGGTTACCAGGAGTTACTTTACACTGGTACTATTCGGCTCATTTCCGGGACAGTTCCGGGACAACAGGCGGGAGGCTACGTGTTTTCCGCGTGTCCGCCGCGTGTCCCGCTCGTGTCGGCCTCGGGTTTGACTCGCAGCCGACTCGCAGCGGACACGTAGAAAAGTCGCAGGCTACGGCAAAACATCCCGGTACTGTTCCGGAACTGTCCCGGAAGTAAGTATAGTTCTTGTCTTATACCGGGAATTTAGGAGAACCCTAAGCTGGTAGTTTAGTTTGGGTTGGCTCCTGATTGGCTTCGGATCTGCAACGCTTTCCCTACGCTTTCGGAACGCTTTCCCTACGCTTTCCGTTCGGGAATTGTCGAAGCAATAGCGTAGGGAAAGCGTTGCAGTAGCGTTACTGATCAGACGCCAATCAGGCGAATGTCCGAAGCCTTAATTAAGCTTGATAGCTAAGACCGCTCTGCTACCGTTCGGTCTGGCTTCGCGGGACCACTTTCCTATAATTAAGAATAAGCAGCTAAGCCCAACTCTTTATCTTGAAATATACCTTTCGCAATTCATATTAATTCTCTACCTTTGTCTCCCGTGAAAATTGAAGACAACTGCTTCAGCCTGTTGTACTCTGACTCCGGTGATTCTACCGGCAAACTCAAGCTTTTTCATTTATTTTCTGACATTAATCTCTGGGATTCTGATGGGAAAGGACTGATTATTGCTTATGGGCCGGGAGTGGAGTTCATTGCAAATGAATGGCTGAATGAAACGATCAACGAACAGAATATTAAAAATTCATACCACATAAATTAAGATGATCAACTATATCAAATTGCCTGCTGTGCTGCTACTGGAAGACGGAACCGTATACCACGGAAAAGCA
Organism: Pararcticibacter sp.; assembly: GCA_052039655.1. GTDB lineage: Bacteria > Bacteroidota > Bacteroidia > Sphingobacteriales > Sphingobacteriaceae > Arcticibacter. The sequence goes on along the minus strand of JBQGEO010000223.1, from coordinate 4,943 downwards.
GCCGGTAAAATCGGAACTACCACCGGGGAAATTTGCTTTAACACGGGAATGACCGGATACCAGGAGGTTTTTACTGACCCCTCCTACTTCGGACAAATCATGGTGACCACCAATGCCCATATCGGCAACTACGGAGTGACCAGCGAAGAAGTGGAGTCTGGTGACATTAAAATTGCCGGGCTGGTTTGCAAGAACTTCAACATTGCCTTCAGCAGAAAGATGTCTGAGCAGTCTATCCAGGATTATTTTCAGGAGCAAAATGTAGTTGGCATTTCAGATGTTGATACAAGGTCTCTGGTTCGTCATATCCGCGACAAGGGAGCGATGAACGCGATCATCTCTTCCGAGATACTTGACATTGATGAATTAAAGAGAAAGCTTGCTGAGGTTCCGTCAATGGATGGACTTGAATTATCGTCCCAGGTAAGCACCAAAGAACCCTACTACTACGGAAAGGAAGATGCACAACACCGCATCGCTGTGCTGGATCTGGGTGTAAAAAAGAACATTCTGCGCAATTTCGATCACCGGGATGTATATGCAAAGGTATTCCCGGCGAAAACTTCTTTTGAAGAAATGGAAAAATGGGCTCCCGACGGATATTTCATTTCGAATGGCCCCGGCGATCCTTCAGCGATGCCTTACGCTATAGAAACGGTAAAAAAAGTACTTGAAGCTGACAAACCTTTATTCGGAATCTGCCTTGGACATCAGTTGCTCGCATTAGCAAATGATATCCGCACTGAAAAGATGTTCAACGGACACCGTGGTTTGAACCACCCCGTAAAGAATGTCGTGCTTGATCACTGTGAAGTAACTTCTCAGAATCATGGGTTTGGTGTCATTGCTGATGATGTGCGCAATTCGGATAAGGTAGAGATCACCCACGTAAATCTGAATGATAATTCGATCGAAGGAATCAGGGTGAAAGATAAAAAAGCGTTTTCTGTGCAGTATCACCCAGAGTCATCTCCGGGCCCGCACGACTCACGTTACTTATTTGATCAGTTCGTTGACATGATGTAATAACAAAAAAGCCGTTTGATTCACAAGTCAAACGGCTTTTTTGTTGGCTGTTAGCTTTTAGCTATTGGTAGTTGGCTTCCTGAAAAGCGCAGAAGCTTAAACGGTTGCGGGGGCGATAGCTAAAAACCAATAGCTAAAAACTGACGGCTAAAAGCCAATAGCTAAATAAATTGTGATTTAGTTCCCCCCGGTGAGGCTGCGATGAGCTAAATCACAATTTATTGTAATATTGATTATTTTTGAACCCGCCAAAAACACTACTTTTGGCCTGCCTGTTAAATTGAAAAGAATAAATTGAAACTCCTTTTAACAGAAGGAAATCCGCAAAAGCCAATTAGGTAAAATTTAATATAAAAAGACAATGAGCTTAATTTTAGACGTACATGCCCGCCAGATCCTTGACTCAAGGGGCAATCCTACTGTTGAAGTAGACGTAATTACAGAAAATGGTATCCTTGGCCGTGCAGCAGTACCATCAGGTGCATCAACAGGTATGTATGAGGCAGTTGAACTTCGTGATAACGACAAAGCAACTTACATGGGTAAGGGTGTTTTAAATGCTGTTAAAAATGTAAACGAAATATTAGCTGAGAAGCTTAAAGGAATGGATGTATTTGAACAAAATGCAATCGATGCTTTAATGCTCGAAGTTGATGGCACAGAGAATAAAGGTAAAATTGGTGCAAACGCTATTTTAGGTGTTTCTTTAGCAGTTGCAAAAGCAGCAGCACAGGAAAGCCGTCAGCCTCTTTACCGTTACATTGGTGGTGTTAATGCTAACACACTTCCTATACCAATGATGAACATCATCAATGGTGGTTCTCACTCTGATGCTCCTATCGCTTTCCAGGAATTCATGATCATGCCAGCTGGTGCTCCTTCTTTCTCTGAAGCATTACGTTGGGGTGCAGAAGTGTTCCATAACCTTAAGAAAATCCTTCATGACAGAGGCTTATCTACCGCAGTAGGTGACGAAGGTGGATTTGCTCCAACTTTCGATGGTACTGAAGATGCAGCTGAAACGATCTTAAAAGCGATTGAAAAAGCTGGTTACAAACCAGGTGTTGACATTTTCTTAGCTCTTGATTGCGCTTCTTCTGAGTTCTACAAAGACGGTATCTACGATTATACTAAATTTGAAGGCGAGAAAGGTGCAAAACGTACAAGTGCTGAACAAGCAGATTACCTTGCTCTATTAACTCAAAAATACCCGATCATTTCTATTGAAGATGGTATGGACGAAAATGACTGGGATGGCTGGAAATTATTAACTGACAAAATTGGTGATAAAGTTCAATTAGTTGGTGATGATTTATTCGTAACTAACGTTAGTCGTCTTCAAAAAGGTATCGATAGCAAAACTGGCAACTCAATCCTTGTAAAAGTTAACCAAATCGGTTCATTAACTGAAACTATCAATGCAGTATCATTAGCGCAAACTAATGGTTATACTTCAGTGATGTCTCACCGTTCCGGCGAAACAGAAGATGTTACTATTGCCGACTTAGCGGTAGCATTAAACTGCGGTCAGATCAAAACTGGTTCAGCTTCACGTTCAGACAGGATTGCAAAATACAATCAGTTGATCCGTATCGAAGAAGAACTTGGCGCTTCTGCCCGTTTTATCGGCAAAGACTTTAAGTTTTTAAAATAAGCTTATATAATTTGAGCCTTGAGACTTTGGTCTTGAGACAACAGGTCTTAAAGTAAAAGAGAGTGATCCGGAAATGGGGCACTCTCTTTATTTCACCTACTCTTTTATTCCCCAACCTCTTCATAATCAATATCTCAAATCTCCTGCCTATTAATTCACATCATATTTATATCTTTGTGTATGATGAAGAAGGCAATAGGACTGTTCGGTAACATGTATTTTCTGGCTGCGGCTGTTTTTGTCGTGTGGATGATGTTTTTTGACCGGAACGACCTGATGTCTCAATACGAGTACTATTCCCAGCGGAACAAACTCCGCGAAGAAAGAGACTTCTACATCCGGGAAACTGAGAAGGTTAGAAAGGACCTGAACGAGCTGACAACAGACAGGGGAAAGCTTGAGAAATTTGCCAGAGAGAAATATTTAATGAGAAAAGATAATGAGGATGTCTACGTCATAATACCGGAAAAGAAAGACGAGGACAAATCACTATTTTAACTTCTGCATTTGTCGGATCTTTAGATAACAATTGTGCCTGCTTTATTTAAATGCCTCTTTTATAGCCTGTGTTTCACCATGGTGTCATGCCTGGCTTGCTATGCGCAGGAACAAAAAGGAATAGGTCAGAATGATGACGTCATTATCCTGAATGATAAAACTATTATCATTAGAGCGAATAAAACCCTGAATTACATAGGAGAGATTAAAGGGAGATCATACATCAGGATTATCCTGGATACGGATGAAACCCCAACCAGGGTAGACCGGGAAAACGAAAGCGATCCGCTTCACTACAAAGGTACCTGCTACGAGGCCGCGAGCAATAAAAGCTACTCCATTACTGCTTCATATTTATCAGAATCTCAGACCTGGGACATTCGCTGTTACAATAGCCGAAAACAGTACGTCTCGAATTTTCATGGCCGGGAAACTTCAGAAGGGACGATAGAAGGGACATGGAAAAACAAACATAAAGCTCATACCTTTTATCTTTTTAAAAAAGAGAATAAAAGCTGACTTATAAGCTGCCATTTCGCTTTCTGATAAACCATTCGGCAGACAGGAGCAGAGTGATCAGGAAGAAAATCCACTTCAGGTTGATCAGTTCTTCGAGCCTCCTGTTTTCGTAAGAAATATCTTTAACAAGTTCATTTCGGGCAATGAGACTATCAAGAGCATTCATCTGAGAAGGGAAAATCATTTTACCACCGCTCTCACGGGACAGAGCATTCAGAATCTGATGGTTAGCTGTGGTCTGCCTGAATTCAGCAGACTGCCGGGATACGATAAAACGACCTTCGGCTTTATGACTTACATCCCCAAGCCTGGCAGAAGCCGTAAAACTGTATTCTCCAAATGGCAGAACACCAGCATCAAGGATATAGGCATTGCTGGTCTTTGAGAAAATGAAAGAATAAGGCCTTTTACCTGTAGCTTTTAATATGATGGACACATCCGGCTTATTGACCAGTTCATTGGCATCATTATAAAGCTCAGCATTCAGAATCACATGTTCATTTTCATCAAATGTATTCCGCGCGGGGTAAACTCTCAGTTTTCTTTTATCCTCCTTTGCCGACAGGTATTGTACCACCCTGTGCAGTAACAGATCCGTCAGCTGATGGCTTTCGTTCTGCCTGAATTCATTAAGCCGCCAGCGCCAGAAACCCTCTCCGGCAAGAACGCCTGTTTTCCTTCCACCTTCTTCAGAAAAGGCCAGAAGCGGGACCTTTGCCCCTGCTTTTGTTGTGTTCTGATAAAACATTACAGATGCCGCAGATTTAATCCGGTACGTTCCCGAAGGGGCCACAAGCGGCCCCGAAGTACTGATCTGTTTCATCTGTTCCTCTTCTGCAGAAAAGGCAAAGAAATTGTTATTAAAAACCGCAGTAACCTCGCCTGAGGCTCCGGTATTACTGATTTCCAATACATTCTGCAGTCGCGAGAATGAAGCAATATCGCTTTGGGCACCAAGGATAAAAAACAAGGCTTTATTTCGAAGCAGGGAAAGTTGTTCCTTCAAAGGAAGAGAGACTGAAGGTATCTGATGAAGTATGACCAGGTCTGCATTCCTTAAATCCTCATTATTAACATTCGTTATAGAGATGCTGACTTCATAATTTTTATCCGATTCCAGCGCTTGTCGCAGGGCCGTAACATCCGGGTGAGGCGCAGCTGCCCAGATCAGTACTTTCTGTGCTCCATCCAGCATCTCTACGTAGAAATCGTCCTGGTTATTCCGGGTCGAAAGTTCACCTTCCAG
>JBQGEO010000222.1:0-3371 GCA_052039655.1 Pararcticibacter sp. | reverse complement strand
ATGTCACGGGTTCTGTCCGCGCACAACAGTCTGTAAGCGCCGCCGTCGATCGCATTGATTACAGGGGGCAAATGCTGGCTGGCCGGATGAACTATGATTTTAAGAACCGGTACTTTCTCGATTTTACCGGCAGTTATTCTGGCTCGGAAGATTATGCACCGGGCCGCAGGTTCGGTTTTTTCCCCGCAGTTTCTGCAGGTTGGGTGACTTCTGATGAAGACTTTTTCAGTGACATCAATTTCATAGACTACTTAAAAATCAGGGCATCTTACGGAAGAACAGGCAATATAGGGCCAACTTATGACTCAAACGGCAACCTTGTAAGACTTCCTTACAGAACCCTGTTTACCCGTGGAGCCGGACCTATCCTGGGCTCATCCTTCTCTGGTACCACTACAGCCTATGCTGTCAACCCGGCAGGTAACCCGGAGACAACATGGGAAAAGATAGACCGGCTGAACATCGGTGCCGAGTTCGGCTTTTTAAACAATGCACTCACTTTATCCGCAGACTACTTCAGCGAAGACCGTAATGATATCCTGAGCAGTGCCAACTTACCGGGTATCCTTGGGGTGAGTGTCAGCTCCGTTAACGCAGGCGAAGTAAAAAGCCAGGGCTTTGATCTTAGCACGGTTTTCAGGAAGACTATTAATAGTAAGCTAAGCATTGCTGTTAACGGAAACTTCACGTATGCTTCCAATAAACTTTTAAAGCAGCCGCTGCCCAGCGGGGCCCTGTCTTACCAGTCGCCTGTAGGCGGCAATATCGGCAATGTAAGTTTATCGGGCACCAAGCGTTTCTACCTTTCCGACGGCATCTTCCAGGATCAGGCTGAAATTGATGCTAGTCCGAAGCAATTGCTGGCAGGTTTAGTAGTGCCCGGTGACATTAAATACAAAGATATTAACGGCGATAATGTGATTGACAGCAGGGATGCCGTAGCCACAAACTATACCGATATTCCGAAAATCTACTACGGCTTCGGCTTTAATCTCACATATAGTTTCTTTGACATTAGTGCACAGTTTCAGGGTATTCACGGAAGGACAATTGATATCAGACAAGTGGTATATGCAGGTCCCAACGGGCTTAACCAACTTTCATTTGAGAGCTGGACACCTGAAACTGCTTCAACAGCGCGCTTTCCCCGTATTGCAGTAAGTAACAACGGAAATAACAATTCCAATTCAGATTTTTGGCTGCGTTCAGGTGACTTTCTGAAGCTGCGGACGCTTGAACTTGGCTTTTCGCTTCCGCAGACTCTTATCAACAGGTTTCACCTGAAGAAAGCCAGGCTATTTGCCGGGGGCTTTAACCTGTTGACGATATCGCCGCTGAAAGGCTTCAATATAGACCCGGAGATCCCCACTGCAGGGATGGCATCCAACTACCCATATATGAAAACTTACACGTTAGGGTTGAACGTCAGATTTTAATCCATCAGTTAAAAACCAAAAGCAATGAAAAAGTTACTACCTCTCATATATAGCATGGTGCTGTTCTCCACTTTGCTTGCCGGCTGTAAAGATTTCTTCGAGCCAAAATACTCCGAAGGCCCCATCTCAGAAGATGCGATCTGGGTAACCGACCGCAGGGTGAGGGAATTTCTGAACAATGGGTATAATTCTCTTTTAGGCAGATACAATGTCGACGGAAGCGGGGCATTACTGGCCAGCGGCTCTGATGAAGCCGTCAACTCGAATCTTAACAGCAATATCAATTATTTCAATAACGGCACATGGGGGCCGCTCAAGACATTTGACGAGCAGTATATCAATATGTATACAGGCTTAAGGGTGGTCAATATTTTTCTTGAGAAATCGCCAACTGCGGTTATTTTCCCGGCGACAGACCGCCCCGGCCTGCGCGGCGAGGCTTTCTTCCTGAGAGCCTTGTTTCACTATGAATTATTTAAACGCTACGGACAAATCGTGCTGGCTACCCGCTCATTTTCAGTCGGTGAGGATCTTAATCATCCGCGCAATTCCGTGGATGAGGTTGTAAAAAGTATCACCACAGACTGCGATTCAGCCATTAACCAGATTGCGGCGAAGACAACAAAAGAATGGGATGCAGCTAATTACGGCAGGGCAACAAAAGCCGCCGGCCTGGCGCTTAAAGCAAAAACACTGCTGATCTACGCCAGTCCCCTGTATAATCCCCATAACGATTTAACGAGATGGCAAAACGCAGCAGCAGCAGCGAAAGCTTTGATAGACCTGAATGTGCATGGATTACTGAATGCTACTGATTACCCCAACCTGTGGAACTATACGAATACGGCCACAGCTTACAATAAGGAAGTGATTTTTGCTACACCCGCAGGCAGCACCAACAGCATTGAATCCTACAACGCTCCTATCAGCTTTACCGGTGGCCTCGGCCGTACCAATCCCACTCAGGAACTGGTGGATGCCTTTGAAATGAGCAACGGAAAGACTATAACCGATGCCGCATCGGGCTATAATCCGCAGGACCCATATAAGAACCGTGATCCTCGCCTGGGCTTATTCATTGTGTATAATGGTTCAAACTTTAAAACAGGAAGTTTATCCCGGAATGTCGAAACATTCGAAGGAGGCCTCGACAACGACCCTACAAACGTCAACAGCACTAAATCAGGATACTACCTGCGTAAGTTTATCAGCAGCAACGCCACATACAATATCACCAGTACTACGTCTGTACGTCGTCCATGGGTACTGTTCAGATACGCAGAGATCCTGCTGATCTACGCAGAAGCCCTGAATGAATCCTCAGGTCCCTCTACCGAGGTCTATAACGCTGTAAACGCTGTCAGGACCCGTGCCGGGATGCCCGGCCTGCCAACCGGCTTAAGTCAGGCAGAGATGCGCGAACGAATCAAAAATGAACGCCGGGTAGAGCTGTGCTTTGAAGAACAACGCTTTTTCGATGTCCGCAGATGGAAACAAGGCGAAACCTATTTTAATGCTCCGGTACACGGCATGAAGATCGTAAAGACGGGAAGCACGCTCACCTATACGCCGTTTACAATAGAGGACAGAGTTTTCTCTGCCAGAAACTACTTCTATCCACTGCAACAGGGTGAAATTGACAAAGCGGATAAGTTACAGCAAAACCCTGGTTATTGAAACAATACGCTGCAACACATACCAGTACTTTAATAGAATGAATGGAGTGCCAGCGACAGCGAGCAACCTTAAAATATCCGGTGAAGCAGTTTTAGAAGTTAAAACCCCTTGATTATAGCAGGAGTTCATCCTGCTATAATCAAGGGGTTTTGATCAATATGAGCCGAACCTGTCTAAATTCATGACTTTAGTCCATGCTTTTACAAAGTCATTCACAAATTTTGTACCTCCGTCTGAACTGGCATATACCTCTGCAAT
>JBQGEO010000221.1:0-3059 GCA_052039655.1 Pararcticibacter sp. | reverse complement strand
AAACGCCGGAGTCATATATATCCTGCTCGCCGATGCCGATTGTTTCTTTCCCCCAACCTGGGTGGATGCCATGGTAAACGGATTAAAGCAGCCTGGTGTAGTATGTGTCTACTGCAGATATTCCTTTATTCCCGAGCCGGGCTTCCCCAGATGGAAGCTATATATGCTGGAGAAAATGAAGGATGTCATCGCCGAGGTGAGGCAGATAAAAAGGCCTTATTTAAATTCATATGGGATTAATATGGGATATATCCGGGAATACGGCCTGAAGGTTGGGTTTGTCATGAAAATGATCCGTGGAGATGAAGGCCGCCTCGCTTTTGATCTGATGACTTACGGGAAGATCAGGCAGGTAAGATCCGATAAGGCACGGACCTGGACAGGCCCCCGTACGCTGGCTAAAGACGGCAGCTTCAGTAAAGCCCTGACCAATCGCGTAAAACGGGAATTCAACCGCTTCTTCAAGATATTGACCCCCGAGAAACCTCACGATACCAAAACATCTTCCAACGATTAGCTAGCGCCTTAAAGTATGAATTTTGTCTTTGTAAGCCTTCAGAGAATCAACACAGACAGGGAATCGACGTCTACAAGTCTTGCAAAGGAACTGGCAAGGCAAAATCATCAGGTTCTGTATGTAAATCACCCGCTTGACAGAAGGACGCTTCTTAAAAAGGAAAGAGATCCTTACACAAACGAGCATATCAGGAAAATAAAAGCAGGAGAGCCAACCCTGGCGAAGATCGGGGAAAACCTGTGGGAACTGAACCCGGCAAAGACGCTGGAATCCATAAACTGGATACCCAGTACATCGATATTCCGGCTTTTCAATAAGATCAACAACCTCAGGTTTGGGGCTGAAATCCGGAAAGCTGTCCGTCAGCTCCAGTTCGGGTCCTTCATCCTGATTAATGATAAAGATATTTTCAGAAGCTTTTACCTGAAGGAGATATTAAAACCGTCTTTGTACGTTTACCTTGACAGGGATTACACCCTGGGCTTTGACTACTGGAAACGGCATGGTATAACGCTTGAGCCGGAATTAATGAAGAAGAGTGATGCGATTGTATGCAACTCACTCGATTTCACGAAAAATGCCTCGGAGTATAACTCCAGGAGCTTTTATATAGGCAATGGCGGCGATCTTTCCTTGTTTAATAAAAACAATGCGGGTCCTGTTCCGCGGGAACTCCGCGATTTGCCCCGCCCTGTCATCGGGTATGTAGGTCTTTTAACCGCTCAGCGCCTCGATATCGAACTCATAAGAAAAGCCGCTCTGAACAGCCGCGGAAGTGTCGTTCTAGTCGGAGCGGAAGACGAGATATTCAGTAAAAGCGATCTTCATAACCTGAAGAACGTTTATTTTATCGAAAAGAAACACACGCGGGAGATCCCGTCTTATATTAATGCTTTTGATGTCTGTATTAACCCGCAGGTGATCAACAAAATAACGATTGGCAATTTCCCGCTCAAAATTATTGAATACCTTGCCATGGGCAAACCGGTGGTAGCCATGTCTACCAACACCATGAAGGAAGTTTTTTCCGAGCATTGTTACCTGTCGGAAGATCACGAAGGTTTTATTGAAAATATAGAAACTGCCCTCAGGGAAAATAATACTCAGCTTGAATCCGAACGAATTGAATATGCACAGAACTTTAGTTGGGAGAATATCGTAAAAAGGCTGACGGGCATAATCAGCTCCTTGAATTAACGAACAACAAACGAAGTTTAATGCGTCTTTTAACCGACTTAGCAAATAAAATAAACAGTACAGACTGGCTCAAGTCAGGACTCTTTGTTACTGCTGGCAAAGGCATTGTAGTGGTTTCTAATTTCCTGACTTTCTATCTTTTAGTAAGGATCTGCACAGAAGAACAATATGGACTCTGGATACTGTATACCTCTATCTATTCTATCTTCGAAATTGCAGGGAACAGCTTTGTCAATAATGCGATCATCAAGTATTACAACGATTATAAAGACGATCAGAACGGGCTCTTCATTTTCAATGCGCTCGCTTTCTGCCTCTTTTTAACACTTATTATTTCGATTCTGTTAACAGGTTCTATCTATTTTATCGACAACATTTACCATTCAGCCATTCTCAATCACATGCTGTGGTACGCCCCCCTGCTCCTTCTTTTTTCCGCTCTTATCAACTTCGGAATATGCATAGAGCAAGGAAATATGAAATTTAAAGGTCAGCTGATATCATCCCTTATAAGGTCCGGCTTATTTATCATTTATCTCGGTGCTGTGATCATCCTGAATATGAAAATAACCCTTACAGACTTTATCATGATACAGCTGTTATCCGGAGCACTTTCCATCATCGTGATATTTTTTCTTATAAAACGTTATCTTGCTTTGAAGCCGGTGCTGCACAAACCGGTTATCCGCGACATTGCCACTTATGGCTTGTTCACGTTCGGCGTTGAGGTGGTCGGCCAGGTATCGAACAATATAGGGCAGCTAATTTCGGGCGCACTGCTGACGCCTGCGGCTGTAGGCATTATAAACGTAGCAAACCGGGTTCTCCAGTTAATAGAGATCCCCCTTCAGTCAATCTCCATGATATTGCTGCCAAAAGGTGTGGTTACGATGAAAGATGAGGGAATGACAGGGATCCGGGCTTTATACGAAAAGGTGTGTTCCATGCTTGTGGCAGTGATGTTTCCTTTTCTGCTGCTGCTTTTTATATTCTCGGATCAGGTGATCTATATTATAGCGGGAGATAAATTCATGCAGGCATCTGTCCTTCTGAAGGTTATTGTGGTATTCAGTTTGATAAAGCCCTTTGGAAGAAACGCAGGAGTCATACTCAATGCTGTTGGTAAAACGCAGATCAACTTTCTGATGGTAATTATTCCTACGGCCATCAACCTTATTTTAAGTTACGTGTTGATAAAGGAGTTCGGGGTAATAGGGTCGCCAACAGCAAACCTGATTGCAACTGTCGTTGGCTTCATTTTTAACCAGATCGTATTGTTCAAACTTGCGGGCGTTGAGCTGAAAAGTATTATGGGAAGAACCGTTTCGCTGTATCAGAAAGGATT
>JBQGEO010000220.1:0-2273 GCA_052039655.1 Pararcticibacter sp. | reverse complement strand
TATTATTCTTTTCTGAAAGCGCTGGGCGATCACGCTACAGTCGACCTTCAGATTCATCACTACAGTGCGTACCACTTTCAGGAAATTATTGAGAAGAACCTGGGAAAATACAATTACTACGTAGTGATGCCGCACTTTACGCAAGATCTGGACAAAGCTGATTATCTGGACGTTCTTAAAAGTATTCCGTCCGATGAACTGGTGCTGCTTGATATTTATCCCGCAAGGGAGTTACCTATTGCGGGAGTCAGTTCAGCGATCATTTACAATAAGATAAATCATGCAGATAAAAGACAATGCAGAAAAGAAGAGGTTTTGGATTTGGTAGCAGCGATACACCCTGAATTGCTTATAACAGCAGGAGCGGGGGATATTGACACATTGGTTGAACCTTTAAAGGAACTTCTGTCAAATGCTTAAAAAAATAAACTGGAAGGCGGTATTATTTGTATTTACATGGCTTGTCTGCCTGGCGGGACTGGGCGTGCTGATGAGTTTTATAGATTCAAAAAAGTCCGAATTAAAGTGCAGCGACGTTAAGGTGATTATTCCGGGCACTTCCAGTTTTATTGACAGGAAGGAGGTCAACCGGATCCTTGACAAACATGCAGGACCGCTGGTTGGAAGATTCCTCTATGAGATTAATATTCACCGGATAGAAAAGGTACTAAAAGAGAATCCGTATATAAGAAAGGCGAGAGTGTATGCGGATATGGATGGTGTAGTGCATATAGAGATCGAGCAAAGAGAGCCGTTGCTCCGGGTCATTAATTATACCAATCAGAACTTTTACATAGATAATGATGGTTTTAAAATCCCTGCTTCTGCCAGCTATACTCCCCATGTGCTTGTTGTCAATGGGTTTGTGATGGAGCATTTTTCCGGCAGGACTGACACTCTGAAAACAGAGATGGCGAAGGATTTGTACAGAGCCGCATTGTACATTCAGAGCGATTCGCTCTGGAAGGAACAGATAGAGCAGATGTACGTGAACGAACAGAAGGAAATTGAACTGGTGCCAAGGGTTGGAAATCATAAGATCCTTCTGGGGAATGCAGACTCGCTTGATGTCAGGCTGCGAAACTTGTTGATTTTTTATAAAAAAGCAATCCCTTCTGTCGGTTGGGATGCCTATAAGACCATTAATATTAAATATGCAAATCAGATTATTTGTGAGAAGAACATGATTGACAGTAACCATAACACGGCACCGGTTGCTGAGATTTCGCCAGTAGACAGCTTAGAAAATATTACGAATAATAAAAAAATAAAACCTTAAGTTATGGAAAAAGGTACTTCTACGTCATCGAAAGGTTCCCCTATAGTAGTAGGTTTGGATATAGGGACTACCAAAATTTGTGTGATAGTTGGCCGGAGAAGCGGACATGGTAAGATAGAAATACTGGGGATTGGGAAAGCAGAATCTTCGGGAGTAACACGGGGGGTTGTATCTAATATACAGAAAACCGTGCAGGGGATTTTGCAGGCAGCTGAGGAGGCTAGTGCCCAGTCGAATGTTGATATCAAGATCGTCAACGTCGGGATCGCGGGCCAGCATATCAAAAGCCTTCAGCACAGAGGGATTTTTACACGGAAAGATCTTCAGAACGAGATCCAGAGAAAGGACATCGAAAAGCTGATTGAGGATATGTATAAACTGGTGATGCCGCCGGGAGAGGAGATTATCCATGTTCTTCCGCAGGAGTTTACGGTGGATAATGAGCCGGGGATTAAGGATCCTATCGGTATGGCTGGTGTGAGGCTCGAAGCTAATTTTCATATCATTTCAGGGCATGTAAGTGCCGTTAAGAATATTCTTAAATGTGTCAGGAATGCCAACCTGGAAACTCAGGAACTTATCCTTGAACCATTGGCGTCTTCGGAGTCGGTTTTGAGTGAAGAAGAGAAAGAAGCTGGTGTTGTACTGGTTGACATAGGTGGCGGCACTACGGATATTGCAATTTTTCATGAGGGCATCATCCGCCATACTGCAGTCATTCCGTTCGGAGGGAACAGTGTAACGGAAGATATCCGAGAGGGATGCTCTGTGATGAGAAATCAGGCTGAATTGTTGAAAACCCGCTTTGGATCGGCACTTGCAGATGAGAACAAGGAAAATGAGATTATCTGTGTACCTGGTCTGCGGGGACGCGAACCAAAGGAAATCTCAGTGAAGAATCTTGCCTATGTAATCCAGGCCAGGATGGAAGAGGTTATAGAGCACGTTTATTATGAAATTAAGGCATCAGGCTATGAAAAGCGTCTGATCGCCG